>CAISDD010000237.1 GCA_903883985.1 uncultured Pseudomonadota bacterium
GTTGTAGGTCTCGCCCACTCGACCCCCTGCCAGCACCGCGCGGATGGCGGCACAGTGGTCGCCTACATAGAGCCAGTCGCGCACGTTCATGCCATCGCCATAGATGGGAAGCGGCTTGCCGCGCGTGGCGTTGAGGATCATCAAGGGGATGAGCTTCTCGGGAAACTGGTAGGGGCCGTAGTTGTTGGAGCAGTTGGTGGTGAGCACCGGCAGGCCATAGGTGTGGTGGTAGGCGCGCACCAGGTGGTCGCTGGACGCCTTGCTGGCCGAATACGGGCTGTTGGGCGCGAAAGCCGTTTCTTCGGTGAAGGGCGCATCCTCGCGCCCCAGGGAGCCATAGACTTCGTCGGTGGAGACGTGGAGGAAGCGAAACTCGGACTTCTCCGGGTCGGCCAGGCCATTCCAGTAGGCGCGCACTTCTTCGAGCAGATGGAAGGTGCCGACGATATTCGTCTGGATAAAGTCTTCCGGGCCGTGGATGGAGCGGTCTACATGGGATTCGGCGGCGAAGTTGACGATGCCGCGCGGCCGGTGTTCCGCGAGCAGTTTCGCGACCAGGACTCGGTCACCGATGTCGCCCGCCACGAAGACATGGCGAGCATCGCCTTGCAGGCTCGCGAGGTTCTCCAGATTGCCGGCATAGGTGAGCTTGTCGAGGTTGAGGACAGGTTCATCTTGCTGTGCCAGCCAGTCGAGTATGAAGTTCGCGCCGATGAAGCCTGCGCCGCCAGTGACCATGATCATGGTGTCTCCCAGTGCGAGTAGGTGGAGTGTCGGGTTACGTCGCAATCCATGCGCTGACCCAATCTACGAATCAAAGCCGTTCGGATTCATGGACTGCCAGCGCCAGGTATCCTCGCACATTTCTTCCAGGCCACGGCTCGCCTTCCAGCCCAGTTCGTGTTCGGCAAGAGAGGGGTCGGCCCAGCATTGAGCAATGTCGCCGGCGCGGCGCGGCCCGAATTTGTAGGGCACGGGGCGCCCGGAGGCCTGCTCGAAAGCGCGGGCCATCTCCACCACGCTGTAGCCCCGGCCCGTTCCCAGGTTCCAGATGCGCACACCGGGGCCCTCACGCAGTTTTTCCACCGCCTTCACATGACCCAGGGCCAAGTCGACCACATGGATGTAATCGCGCACACCCGTGCCGTCTGGCGTGGGGTAGTCGTTGCCCCAGACATTGAGATACTCGCGCCGCCCCACGGCCACCTGCGAGATGTAAGGCATGAGATTGTTGGGGGTGCCGCGCGGGTCTTCGCCTATGCGCCCGCTCTTGTGCGCCCCCACCGGGTTGAAGTAGCGCAGCAGGGCGATCCGCCATTCCGGGTCGGAGGCCGCCAGATCGCCTAGAACCTGCTCGATGATCAACTTGCTGCGGCCATAGGGATTGGTGGTAGCGCCTACCGGAAAATCCTCGCGGATCGGCACCGAGGCGGGGTCGCCGTAAACCGTGGCGGAGGAGCTGAACACCACGGTTTTCACCCCCGCCGCCTGCATGGCCTCGAACAGGGTGATGCTGCCGGCGATGTTGTTGTCGTAATACCTCAAGGGCTTTTCCACCGACTCGCCCACCGCCTTCAAGCCGGCGAAGTGAATCACGGCATCGATGGCGTATTCCGCGAACAGCCTGTCGAGTGCGGCGCGGTCGCGGATGTCGGCCTCGACGAAGGGGATGTTGTGTCCACTGAGTTCCTTGACGCGGCGCAGCGATTCCAGGCTGCTGTTGCACAAATTGTCGAGTACGACGAGGCGAAAGCCGGCGGCGAGAAATTCCAGGCAGGCATGGGAACCGATATATCCCACGCCGCCGGTGATCAGTATGGTCTGTTTCATGGTTTCGTTTACCAGAATGGCCAGGCGCCGGTTCGCAACACCCAAATCCCGAGGATCAGGTTGGTGGTGGTGTGTGCGACGATGGGCGCCCAGAGATTGTTGTAGCTTCGATACAGCCAAGCGTAGGCCAGGCCAGCCAGGATACCAGCGAACCAGAGGCTGTGTTCGCTGCCGAAAAGAACACTGGAAAGAAGGATGGCGCGAACGCCGAGCGCACTGGCCGGGAGGGAAAGAAAATCCTGATTTTCGAGCCAGCGCAGGAGAAACGAACGCCAAAACAGCTCCTCCATCAGCGGCACCACCAGGGATGCGCCCGCCAGGCGGAACGCCGCCAGGACCCAGTCCACACCCCCATCCGGCGCGCGTGGATCGAAGCCGCTCCCCACTCCCAGGTTGAGCCAACCCTGGTCGAGGTGGATCCACAGCAGGAATACCAGCACGCCCATGAGGACCGAGATGATCACTGCCCTCCGCGAGGGGGGCGCCCGCAACTCGCGGTACTCTCCGCGAAAAATCCAGAGTGCCAGGGACACTGCGAACACCTTGACAGGGTAGAGCCAGAGCGTAACGCCGAATCCCAAGCTGGACGCGCCTAGGGCCGCGGCAAGGAATGCCATGTACAAGGCAAAAGGTGCGGTACGGGCGAGCTTAGACCTGTTCATCGGCATCCATTTCGAGGATGAGCCTGGAGGATAAGTGAGGTTGCGTAACAGATTTTGCCTATAAACCGGGTGACCCCGGTGAAATACTGAGCGTGTAAACCTTGTAGGAGCGGGCTTGCCCGCGATACGATGGTGGCATACACGGGCAAGCCCGCTCCTTTCGGCACGGCCAAGTGCGGAATTATTGCACTACAGCGTTGCGAAATGCCTCGATGATGGGTTGCAGAACGTCGTGTTTGAGCTTGAGGGAAGCCTGATTCACCACCAGGCGCGAGCTGATGAGCAGGATTTCTTCCACGGCGACCAGGTCGTTGGCCTTGAGCGTACCACCGCTGGAAACCAGGTCGACGATGACATCCGCCAGTCCGACCAGGGGTGCGAGTTCCATCGAGCCGTAGAGTTTGATGAGATCGACATGCACGCCCTTCTCGGCGAAGTGCAGGCGGGCCGTATTCACATATTTGGTGGCCACGCGCAGCCGCGCGCCGCGACGCACGGCGGCCTGATAGTCGAAACCTACCCGGGTGGCCACCATCATGCGGCACTTGGCGATGTTGAGATCCACGGGCTGGTAGAGCCCCTCGCCGCCATGCTCGATCAGAACATCCTTGCCGGCGATGCCGAGATCGGCCGCGCCATATTGCACATAGGTGGGCACATCGCTGGCACGGACGATGATCAGACGCACATCCGGACGATTGGTGGCGAGGATCAGCTTGCGCGAAGACTCCGGGCTCTCACTTGGCGTGATGCCTGCCCCCGCCAGCAAAGGCAGGGTTTCTTCGAAGATGCGGCCCTTGGAAAGGGCGAGAGTGATCTGGGTCATGCGGCTTGTTCGTCCTGCAATAGTTCGGATTTTTCGTACAGGGTGTCGGGACAGAGGTCGATTTCACCTGGCCATTCCACGGTTCCCGCAACGACAACTACCTGACTGAAGCGCGCGTAATCCTGAAGCTGTCGGAAGACGCCTTTGTCCAAATAAGGCCGGACATCGAACCGGCGTCGCTCGCCATTGCTGAAGGTCAGGCTCAGGCCAAAATCGGGTGTGGGGAATACTTGGCTAACTTGAATCATGGCAACTCCGTTCAACGCAATGGATCGATGGGGATGGGCGTCTGACCGCTGCTAGCCAAGTCCCAATTCGCCATCAATTCTTTCCGGCGAATCTCGATCCACGCCTGTACCAGCCGAGTCTTGGCCGGAGGGAGATTGCCTCGAAGAATGCCACCCTCCGCAATGGAAAAGCTGGCCTCCTGATCCTGGTATTTCACATGGATATGCGGCAGGTGGTGGCGCTCATCGTCGAAGAAGTACATGTGAACAACCAGACCGAAAAAAACGGAAATCGTGGGCATGGAATTCACCTGGGATCAGTCAAAATGGACAGAGCTACGCTTTGCTATCCCGATCTGTATTCTGCGATCTGTATTCTGGATTCCCGTCTGAGCGGAAATGACGGCTAATATATTGACCGTCCTACAAAAATTCATGAACTCTCCGCCTTCAAGCTCGGTTCGATCCACTCATCCCAGTCCCAGACTCCCCACCAGTTCTTCCGGGTCGCCGATGCTCGCGTTGCGGCGCGGTCAGCGGTTTGCATGGGGCTGCGGGGTCATGTACGGGCTAAGATCATAGCACGTACATAACCACGTCAATCAGCCAAACAGCAAGGTGTTCACCCGTTTCACGAATCCTGCCGGGTCGCCGAGTTGGCCGCCGTCGAGCAGCACCGCCTGATCCAGGAGCAATCCGGCCAATTCGTCGAAGCGTTCGCCTTCCTCGCCCTCCATGCGTTTGAGCAGCGGATGCGCAAGATTCACTTCCAGGATCGGCTGAGTTTCTGGCACAGGCTGGCCCATCTGCTTCAACATGCGCGTCAGATTGGCGTTCATGTCGCCCTCGTCGGCCACCAGGCAGGCGGGGGAGTCGATCAGGCGGTGGCTGGCACGGGCGTCCTTGGCCCGACCGTCCAGTGCCTTCTTCAGGCGATCCAGGAAGGGCCTGGCTGCTTCTTCGGTCTTGGCCGGTTCGGCAGCCTCTTCGCCGTCCACATGAATCGTGGCCAGGTCGACCTGGCCTCGCGCCACGGAAACCAGCGACTTGCCCTCGAATTCATGAATGTTGGACACCACCCATTCATCGACGCGGTCGGTCAGCAGCAATACTTCCACGCCCTTCTTGCGGAACACTTCCAGGTGCGGGCTGGACTTGGCCGCCGCCAGGGTGTCGGCCGTGAGGTAATAGATATTGTCCTGTCCCTCTTTCATGCGAGCCAGGTAATCGGCGAGGCTGACGCTTTCCTCTTCGGTCTGGGTGGAGCGGAAGCGCAGCAGTTTGGCGATGCGATCCTTGTTGGCGTGGTCTTCGCCCACCCCTTCCTTCAGAACCTTGCCGAAATGTTCCCAGACTTTCGCGTAGTCGTCCTTGCGGTTTTCCGCGATGTCGTCGAGCAGATCCAGGGTCTTGCGCACGCAGCCGTTGCGGATCATTTCCATGTCGCGCGTCTCTTGCAGGATTTCGCGCGAGACGTTGAGCGGCAGGTCGGCGGCGTCGATCACACCACGGATGAAGCGCAGATAGGCGGGCATGAGCTTTTTCGCGTCTTCCATGATGAACACGCGCTTTACATAGAGCTTGACGCCGGTCTTGATGTCGCGATCCCACAAGTCGAAAGGCGCGTGCGCCGGCAGATAGAGCAGCGCGGTGTAATCCTGGCGACCTTCGACCTTGACGTGGGTCCAGGCCAGCGGGTCTTCGTAATCATGGCCGACATGCTTGTAGAAAGCCTTGTATTCGTCTTCCGTGATCTCGCTTTTTGGCCGCGCCCACAAAGCGTTGGCGCGATTCACGGCTTCGGCTTCGCCCTTATCGTCGATGAATTCCACGGGAATGGCGATGTGGTCGGAATATTCGCGGATGACCGATTTGACTTTCCAGGCGTCGAGGAATTCGGCCTCATCTTCCTTGAGGTGGAGCGTGATCTCGGTGCCGCGATCGGCTTTCTCCACCATTTCCAGCGTGTATTCACCGGCACCTTCTCCGGCCATGGCACATTCCCAGCGCACCCCGTGTTCCTGGGTGAGGCCGGCGCGACGGGTGGTGAGCGTCACCCGATCGGAGACGATGAAGCTGGAATAGAAGCCGACGCCGAACTGGCCGATCAACTGGGCGTCCTTCTTCTGGTCGCCGGAGAGCTTGCCGAAAAATTCTCGCGTGCCGGACTTGGCGATGGTGCCGATGTGCTCGATCACTTCCGTTCGACTCATGCCGATGCCATTGTCGCGGATCGTGAGGGTCTTGGCCTCCTTGTCGAGGCTGACGCGGATTTTCAGCTCGGCATCTTTCTCGAACAGGGCCGGGTCGGACAACGCCTCGAAGCGCAGCTTGTCGGCGGCATCACTGGCGTTGGAGATCAACTCGCGGAGAAATATCTCCTTGTGGCTATAGAGCGAGTGGATCATGAGTTGCAGCAGTTGCTGCACTTCGGCCTGGAATCCCAGCGTTTCCTTGGCGGCGGTTTCAGTCATGGCGGGCATCTCCCCTGGTTGAATAGGTGACATAGATGGGGTGCGGGCAAGCTGGTTCAAGGGGGGGCAGAGCCAAGTGACCCTCGAAGCTGAACGAGTTGCCTACTTGGACCACTCGCAGGAAAGCGATTCGGCCTGCTTCAGCACCAGTTCTACGGCACCAGCCTGGCTGTCCGGCGGGTATTTCCACTTCTGCAAGCAGCGCCGTACCAAAATCCGCAGCCGCGCCCGCACGCTCTCACGTACCTGCCAATCGACCGTGGTGCTCGCCCTGAGCTTTTCCGTGATTTCGACGGCAATCTTCTTCAGAATTTCGTCGCCCAGTTCGCGGACCGCGCTTTCGTTATTGGCCAGGGCATCGTAAAAGGCGATCTCGTCGTGCCCTAAGCCTAGTGCCGCCTCGCGTTCCAGTACAGCCTGAAACTCCTTGGCCATCTGGATCAACTCTTCGATGACCTGGGCGGTTTCGATCGCTCGGTTGTGATACTGGCGCAGCGTCTCCAACAGGCGGTCACCGTACTTTTTCTCCTGCACCACGTTGTTGCGTGCCCGTGCCTTGATCTCGTCGCGCAGCAGTTTTTCCAGCAACTCCACGGCCAGATTGCGGCTTTCCATCTGGCGCACGTCTTCCAGGAACTCGTCTGAGAGCAAGCCGATGTTGGGCTTGTCCAGGCCAGCCAACGCGAAGATGTCGGCCACGCCGTCGGCTACGATGGCGTTGTCCAGGATCTGCTTCAACGCGCTGTTCTTCTCCTCGGTCGAGCGCTTCTTGTCCACCGTGGTGAACTTGGTAATAGCCGCCTTGATGGCCGCGAAGAACGCGATTTCGCGGCGTAAGCAGGCTGTCTCATCCAACGTGCCACACAGCGAGTAGGCTTTTGCCACTGCCACCATGGTGTCGTGGAAACGCGGCTTACCATCCTTCAGACCCAGCAGATGGTTGGCTGCCGGCACCAGCAGCGCGGCAGCCTTGGTCTCGAACCCGCTGTAATCGCAGCCATGCATCATGCCGCGCACGATGTCCATCTTCTCCAGCAACACGGCCAAGGCCTCGGCGGCGTTGTGGGTCGGGTCGCCCTTGCCTTTGGCCTCGGTGTAGGTCTTGAGTGCGGCCTTCAGTTCGTTGGCGATGCCGATGTAGTCCACCACCAGGCCACCAGGCTTGTTCTTGAACACCCGGTTGACCCGGGCAATGGCTTGCATCAGGTTGTGGCCCTTCATGGGTTTGTCGACGTACATCGTGTGGCAGCAGGGCGCATCAAAGCCGGTCAGCCACATGTCGCGCACGATCACCAGTTTCAACGGGTCCTTGGCGTCCTTGAAGCGCTTTTCCAGACGCTTCTTCACCTGCTTGTTGTACGGGTGGGGTTGCAGCAGTTCCTTGTCGGCAGCAAAGCCGGTCATCACCACCTTGATGCTGCCCTTTTCCGGGTCTTCATCGTGCCAGTCCGGTCGCAAGGTAACGATGGCGTAGTACAGATGCGCACAGATGTCGCGGCTCATGGCCACGATCATGGCTTTGCCCTCCAGCACGGCCGTGCGGGTCTCGAAATGCTCAACCAGATCCTTGGCTACTTGCGCCAGACGCGGCGCAGCACCCACCAGCTTTACCAGTGCGGCCCACTCGCTTTTTGTCTTCTCGCGGCTGGCGATGTCCTCTTCATCTTCCACCACCTCGTCGACTCGTTCGTTGAGCGCGTCAATTTCCGCCTGGTTTACATCCAGCTTGGCCAGACGGCTCTCGTAGAAGATGGGCACGGTTGCGCCATCGTCCACCGCATCCTGGATGTCATAGATGCTGACGTAATCGCCAAACACGGCGCGTGTGTCCTTGTCCTCCAGCGCGATCGGCGTGCCGGTGAAGCCGATGAAGGTGGCATTCTTCAGGGCGTCGCGCAGGTGCTTGGCGTAACCGAACACAAATTTCCCGGCCTTCTCGTCAAAGCGCCCCTTCATGCCGTATTGGCTGCGATGCGCTTCATCCGAAGGTCTGCATTGTGTAGTAGCAAAAAGTTAGCGGCGCGACTAACGGACGAACGTAGTAGGTCGTATCAATTGGAAAAAATGGTTCATCTTCCCAGTACAGGCTTCCTACTGTTCCTTTGCGGCCGACAATAATTGAGCCATGTGGAACCAGTGGTGTGTTTCTATCGTGCGCAACGATTTGCCTATGCTGTCGGCCAACTCGGGCAGTGTGATGGCGGGGTTTTGGCGAATCAGCCCCAGTATTTGTTGATCAACCTTGTCCAACAGGCCTTCATATTCATAGGGCTGGATGTAGGGCAAAAACTGCTCTGGTCGACAACCGACCTGCGCAATGACTGCGCGGTGCAATGCAAGTTCGAGATGCGTTACCCGCTGTTTATCGTTCCCACGCTCCAGCGTGGGAACGCATCCCATGGCGCTCCAGCGCCCCGTAGTCTCGTTGCCTTGAAAGCCGTCGTGCTGGCGCAGATGCGTCCAGCTATCGAGGAGGAATTGCACCGCATCCGGGCGGGTAA
>CAISDD010000238.1 GCA_903883985.1 uncultured Pseudomonadota bacterium
ATGCTGGGCACCCCGGGCGAAGTCAGCGGCCAGGTCGCGTCCAGACTCGCCTCGCCGGTCAGCACCAGGGTCTCGTCGGGATCGGGGAACATCTCCAGCATGGCCTCGAAGATGACCTGGTTCATCCGGTTCCAGACATTCTTCACCGCATCCGGCACCTGGGTGCGCCGCACCGGTCGACCCAGGGGGTCGAGGATGGTTTGCGAGGTGTTGTAGATGATCGAAGCGTCGAACTCGTTGCTGTGGCCCAGTGCCTTGCGGTAGAGCACCAGCCCCTCCGGATTCTGCAACAGACCGTTGTTGTGAACCAGATCGCTGAGATTCTCGCTGCTGTTGAAAAACTCGTTCGGCTTCATCCCCTCGGGAACATCGAGGGGGATCGGTCGAAAGGGCGTGACGATTTCTCTGGGGCCAGACTGCATGGAGTACCTCGAAATTCCGGTTGGAAAGCGACGCGAAGGTCAGCCATCATAGGGCCATGAGCCGATCCGCGCATCCCCGACGTTGCTGCCGCTTACTTCTTGTTGGTCTTGTTCCGCCTGCGCGCGTCGCGTTCCGCCGTCCGTGTCTGGCGCGGAGTGAGCGGGTTGACGTGGCGGGCTTCGAAGGGGTTGTGACCAGACTTGAAGTCCACCCGCAACGGTGTGCCGTGCAGGTTGAACACGGTTCGGAAGGTATTTTCCAGGTAACGCTTGTAGCTGTCGGTGATGCCTTCCAGGTGGTTGCCATGGACGATGATGACCGGCGGGTTGCTGCCGCCCTGGTGGGCGTATTTCGGCTTCGGCCGGAACAGGCCGGTTCTTCCTGGCTGCTGCTGGCTGACTGCGTCCTGCAATACGCGGGTAAGTCGCGGCGTCGCCATCTTGGCCATGGCCGCAGCATAGGCCTCGTCCACCGACTTGATGAGTCCGCCCACGCCTTCCCCCTTGAGCGCGGAGACGAAATGAAAGCGGGCGAAGGAGAGAAATTCCAGGCGCCGCGTGAGGTCGCGCTTGATCTGTTCGCGCGCATAACCCTCCATGCCATCCCACTTGTTCACCGCAACCACCAGTGCACGCCCGGCCTCCAGGACGAAGCCGGCCAGATGCGCATCCTGATCGGAGATTTCCTGCTGCGCGTCGAGCACCAGGACAACGACGTTGGCATCCTCGATGGCCTGCAAGGTCTTGATCACCGAAAATTTCTCGACCACCTCGGTGACTTTCCCACGGCGCCGAACGCCGGCGGTATCGATCAGGGTATAGGGTTTGCCGCCTCGCTCGAAATCGACATAGATGGAATCGCGCGTGGTGCCGGGTTGATCGAAGGCGATGACGCGCTCCTCGCCAACGAAGGTGTTCACCAGCGTGGACTTGCCCACATTGGGGCGGCCTACGATGGCGATCTTGGGGTGATCGGCCTCACCTTCCTCCTCCGGTTCGACCTCGAAGGCTTCCAGCGCCAGTTCCACCAGTTCGCGCACGCCCTCGCCATGGGCGCCGGAAATAGGGACGGGCTCGCCCAGGCCCAGTTCGAAGAATTCGGCACTCACCACGCTGCGGTTCATGCCTTCGGTCTTGTTCACCGCCACGGTTACCGGTCGTCCAGAGCGGCGCAACTTCTCGGCGATGATCAAGTCCTGCGGAGTGACCCCGGCGCGACCATCGACCAGGAAGATCACGGCATCGCCCTCGGCCACAGCCTGCATGGTCTGCTTCGCCATTTCGGCCAGGATACCGGTCTCCACCACCGGCTCGAAGCCGCCGGTATCCACCACCAGGAAGGGCTTGGAACCGCTGCGCCCATGGCCGTAATGGCGGTCTCGGGTAAGACCGGGAAGATCGTGGACGAGTGCGTCGCGCGTCTTGGTCAGACGATTGAACAACGTGGATTTGCCGACATTGGGCCGGCCAACCAGGACTACGGTGGGTTTCATCTTGACGTCAGGTAATTTGATAAAAAACTGAGCGAACCGGCTCAGCGGCAACGAAGATTATTGGGGCTAGTCAGTTACCGTGCAAGTCGCATGGCGACGCTCCCCTCGCCCGCGGGAGGGAAAGGGGCTGGGGCAGCCAGAGACCTGGCCGATGTATTCTGGCGGCCTAGTCGGTTGTCTGGTGGCAAGGTAGGGCGGAAAAGCGGTTTTTCGCGCCTTCCGCAGGATGTTTGGCAGTCGGCGGATAACACCGGCCCGGCTCATCCGCCCTACGCGGGCTACATTAAATGCCAAAGTTCGTTTTGGTGTAACCAGATCGGATCCGCATTTGCCAAGATGAATTCATCTTCAGACATGCCATCAATGGTTTCAGGTCGCCTGACGCGCTTCTGTTTTCCATTTATAAAGATTGTCATAAATTCCAATTTCCGCCTCTTTTTCGCGGCCTTTTCTTGGGTAGTTAGTTTTCGTTTCTGCTTCGGCATGATGATTGGATCTAATTGATAAGTAATGTCGCGTAACTCATTTTGCCTTCATTAAGCTGCCGGCGCAGGCCCTCATCCCCGGCCCTTCCCCCGGAGGGGGAAGGGGGTGGAACCCCTCCCTTCGGGAGGGGCAGGGTGAGGGAGCCCGGTGGTAAGCCAAATGAAGGCAAAATCAGTTACGCGACATTACCTAATCATTAAGCGCTACATAACCAGACTTGCCGCGAGCGATGACCAGTTCGCGCAAACCAGCTTCCACCTTGCGCCCAATCAGTGGGTGTTCTACTAAAATAGCCAGGCCACGCATCAGGGTGGGTACGGCGTCCCGCTCGGTAGCAGCATCGTTGTCACGAAGGAAAACCGCCAGCCGTTCCATATCCAGCAGCGCTCGCGGTGAAAAAACCAGTCGCGACATCACTTACAACTGGGTCGGCGCGGGACGTTCGGCCTGTTTCCCTTCCAACAAAGCCTGGATGTAACTGAACACTTCGTCAGCGTCATAGACCAGACCATACTGAACGACTTCTTCCCTGGCCTGGATCGCGGCCTCGACAAATTCGCGACGGCGCTCCGCCAGTTCGGTTTGTGCCTTGAGTGCCTCCACCATGAAAGCGTGGGGAGTGATGCCTGAATAATCAGCCGCCTGAGCGATGCGGGATTTGAGGGCATCGGGAAGTTTCAAGGTGGTGGTGGACATAACCTTGACACACGAAGGTGGCACCAGGGTAGCACCTTGGCCTCATGCGAACAAGGCGCCACCCCAGGGTGAAACGAACGTCGTTTACTGAATTTTGAGCGCGTATACCCCACCGTTCGCTGTCTGTACGATCAATCCTGACTTGAGCGGAATCATGACGCCACGGACGGGGCTGCCATCTGTGCTTGCACGGGCGGCGAAAGCGCCATCGCTGGCATTGAGGAGGTGGATCTGCCCCTGGTAGTCGCCCACGACCACATAATGTTCCGCCACGGCAACCGGACTGGAAAGCTTGCGGTCGCGCAATTTGTCCTGCTTCCAGGTGTTGCCTCCGCGAATGCGCTCGTAGGCAAGCAGTGTGCCGTGGTCATCGCCGGCGAAGACGAAGTGTACATCCATGTCTACGCCGCGCAGGGAAGAAAGGTCGCGCGCCCAGACGCCGTTTCCCGTGACCCGATCTATGCAGCCGACGCGGCCCTGGTAGGCCGCACCACAGACGAGTTGGTCATCCAGCGCCAGCGGGCCGACCACATCGGCGATGCGTTCCAGTTCTGTGGTTCCGTGCGGCAGGGCGATATTGGCTTCCCACAGCGGCGCGCCGTTGACCAGGGAAAGAGCGGAGAGCTTGCCGCCGGCGTTGCCCGCGTAAAGCGCCTTGTCGCCGAGCGCCAGGTAGCCCTGCTCGCGCAGGGTGAGCGCGGGTAGGGTGCGACTGCTGGACCAGCGCTGCTTGCCATCCCGTGCATCGAACAGTGCGATCTTGCCGTCGTTGCTACGCGCGGCAGCAACGCCGTTCGCCGCCACCGGCGGCACCAGGATTTCTCCGGAGAGTTGCGCCTTCCAGGCGAATTGGCCGTCCACAACCTTGTACGCGAGCAACTCGCCCTTGCGCGTACCCACCAGGACCAAGCCTTCCCCGACGCCGACACCCGCGCTCAATGCCCGGCCGGCATCAACCCGCCAGAGTTCGCGACCGCTGGAAATATCCAGCTTCACCAGTTTGCCATCGCTGCCTGCGGCGTAGACGGCCTGGCCATCGGTTGCAGGGGAGAATTCATACGGGCCCGAGCTGCCGAGGTGTGCTTCCCACTGCCGCACCAGGCTGGTGCTGGGCTTGATTTCGGTCAGCGCAGCCGGCCGGCCGGCCGTCTTGCCGGAGCCGAACCAGCCACCCACTGTGGAACAACCCGACAAGGCGCTAACGAGGGTGGCGAACAACAGGGCACGTGTTAGCACATCAGCCTCCCAGTGCATCCAGGCGAATTTCAACCAGCGGCTTCAGGGGGCTCTTGTCATCGAGCTTTTTCAGCGCCAGCTTGTAGGCTGCACGGGCTTCGTCGTTCTTGCCCTGTTCCTGCAGGATGTCACCCTTGAGCTGGGCTGCCACGCCCTGGAAGGCCGGATCGAAGGAATCGCCGAGCAGGCCCAAGGCGCCGACGAGATCCTTGGCCTCGAAGCGGAGGCCGGCCAGGCGCAGGCGCGCGAGTTGCTTCAAGCCGCCGTCCTTGGCGTGCTCCATGGCGTACTCGTACTGCGGACGCGCGCTCCGAAGGTCGCCACCCTCGTAATTGACACGACCGGCGAGCCAGGCCGCAGGTGCTGCGTAGGCGCTGTGGCCCTGGTTTTCCATGATCCGCGCGGTGATTTCCTTGGTGGCCTTGAGATTGTTCGCTGAGGCCGATTGCACCGCCGTATCGAACAACATGGAGGCCTCGGCCCCCTGCTTGTACTGCCAGGTCTGCCAGGCGCGCCAACCGCCAGCAAGCAGCAGGAAGGCCGTCACCCCCCAGATCACCTTGATGCCGTGCAGTTTCCACCACACCTTGAATTCGTCAATTTGTTCCTGCTCTTCCAGATCGAGTGCCATATCAGCTCCTGATAAATGTCGTTGTGTAAGTTTGCAATCGTTCCACCGCCGCTGCCAGGGCGAGGCGCTGTTGCTCACCTTCCCCACGCAGGGGTTTAACCGTCACCTCGCCCGCCGCGGCTTCGTCGTCACCGATGATCACGGCATGACGAGCGCCACTGGCATCGGCCTTCTTCATCTGTGACTTGAAACTGCCCCCACCGCCGTGCATCAGCACATCCAGGCCGGCGTCGCGCAGACTCTCTCCCGCTTGTAGTGCGAAGCGGGCTGCGGCCTCGCCGACGTTGACGAGATAGACATCGGCAGCGGCGGCGGGCGGCTGCACGCCGACCTCGGACATCAAGGCGAGCAGCCTCTCCACGCCCATGGCGAATCCGCAGGCTGGTGCGGGCTTACCACCGAGTTGCTCCACCAGGCCATCGTAACGGCCGCCGGCGCACACCGTGCCCTGGGCACCCAAGCGATCGGTGACCCACTCGAACACGGTGTAGTTGTAGTAATCGAGACCGCGCACCAGGCGAGGATTGATCGAATAGGCAATGCCCGCAGCATCCAGTCCGGCCTTGACCGCCTCGAAGTGCGCCAATGCCACGTCGTCCAGTTCGTCCATCAGGCAGGGCGCGGCTTCGACCAAGCCCTGCATGGCCGGATTCTTGGTATCGAGGATGCGCAGCGGATTGGCGATCAGGCGGCGCTTCGCGTCTTCGTCCAGGAGGGTTTCATGCGCCTGGAAATAGGCGATCAGTTTCTGCCGATGGCGGGAGCGGGATTCCGCCCCGCCCAGGGAATTGATTTCCAGCCGGATGCAGTCAGAAAGCCCCAGCCGCTTCCACAGGCGCGCACTCATCAACAAGTGTTCGATGTCGATATCCGGCCCGGCGTAGCCCAAGGCTTCGATACCAAACTGATGGAACTGGCGATAGCGTCCTTTTTGCGGTCGCTCATGCCGGAACATCGGCCCCTGGTACCACAGGCGCTTGCCGCCGTCGAAGAGGAGACTGTGCTCTATCACCGCGCGCACACAACTCGCGGTCCCTTCCGGGCGCAAGGTCATGCTCTCGCCATTGAGTTCATCGACAAAGGTATACATCTCCTTCTCGACGATATCGGTCACTTCACCGATGGCGCGCTTGAACAAACCGGTGTGTTCCAGAATCGGGGTGCGTAGTTCGCGATAGCCATAGGATTTCAGCCAGACGCGCAGCGTGGCCTCGAAATATTGCCAAAGCGGCGCATCCTCGGGGAGGAGATCGTTCATGCCGCGCACGGCACGGAGGGAGTGGCTCATCGCGGGTGATCGGGGAGGGGAGAGCGGATAGCGGGGAGCGGTGCTTGATTCACCGCTTACCGCTCACCGCTCTCCGCTCACCCCTCCATAGGTTCGTTTCACATAGGCCGCGACGATGGCCTGGAATTCAAGTGCGATATGCTCGCCCTTGAGGGTAACAGTCTTTTCCCCGTCGACGTAGACCGGGGCCACCGGGGTTTCGTTGCTGCCGGGCAGGCTGATGCCGACGTTGGCGTGCTTGCTCTCGCCGGGGCCATTCACCACGCAACCCATCACCGCCACGCTCATGGTCGCCACCCCGGGATACTGGCCGCGCCAGACCGGCATCTGGGCGCGCAGCCAAGCCTGGATATTCTGCGCCAACTCCTGGAACACCGTGCTGGTGGTGCGCCCGCAACCCGGGCAGGCGGTGACCAGCGGGGTAAAGGAGCGCAGTCCCACGGTCTGCAAAATCTCCTGCGCCACCTGGACTTCGGTGGTGCGCGACTCACCTGGCGCGGGCGTGAGCGAGACGCGGATGGTGTCGCCGATGCCCTCCTGCAACAGGATGGCCAGTGCGGCAGTAGAGGCGACGATGCCCTTGCTACCCATGCCGGCTTCGGTCAGGCCCAGATGCAGCGCATAGTCGCTGCGGCAGGCGAGATCACGGTAGACCGCGACCAGATCCTGCACGCCAGAGAGTTTACAGGAGAGGACGATGCGATCCGCCGCCAAGCCCAACTCCACTGCGCGGGCCGCAGATTCCAGCGCGGATGCGATGAGGGCGTTACGCATCACCTGGGCCGGCTCATGCGGCAGGGAGCGTTGCGCGTTCTCGTCCATCATCCGTGCCAGCAATTCCTGATCCAGACTGCCCCAATTGACGCCGATGCGCACCGCCTTGCCGTAGCGTGCTGCTGCTTCCACCAGGGTGGCGAACTGTTCGTCCTTCTTCGCGCCGCGGCCGACGTTGCCCGGGTTGATGCGCAACTTGGCGAGCGCCTGGGCGCATTCCGGCACCGCCTTGATGAGACGGTGGCCGTTGAAATGGAAGTCGCCGATCAGGGGAACGTCGCAGCCCATCGCATCGAGCTTCTCGCGCAAGACGACGACGCCGCGCGCGGCCTCCTCGGTGTTGACCGTGAGTCGCACCAGTTCGGAACCCGCCTGCCAGAGGTCATAGACCTGCAGGACTGTGCTTGTGACATCGGCGGTGTCGGTGTTGGTCATGGACTGCACCACCACCGGCGCGCCACCGCCCACGGCGACATGACCCACCATGACGCGCCGTGTGGGGCGGCGCACGACGCTTAGGCTCATGGTCATCGCGAGGTCATTCCAGGGTTAGCCGGGCAACTTTCTGCCCGATGAAAGGAGAGAGTTCAACGTGGCGGCCGTCGTAGGTCATGTCCACTCGCGCGGCCTCCCCCACCACCAAGCGGAACGGGGGATCGCCGGCGAAGGTCTCGACACTACCGGCGCGCACCAGTTTGGAAAAATGCCGGCCCTTGCCATCCACGACTTGTATCCAGGCATCCAGGCTAGGCGAGAAACGCAGGGCATGGCCCTTGCCGGGAGACGTTGCCGCCTCGGGGTGTGGCGCGGGAGTGGGAGTCGGCAAAGCGGGTTTGGCTTGGGGTAGCGGGAGCGGGGACACAGGAAGCGGTTGCATACCCACGGGGATGGACGGAGCCATGTCGGCGGGCGCGAGCCCCCCTGGAGCCGCGGGCAGCGTGGGCACCGGCACGACCGGCGCCGCAGGCTCCAGGGCGGGAACCGATGCGCGCGGAACCACGGCCGCTGCCGTTGGAGTCCGCTCGCCGACCCGTGCGTCCTCGCCCTGGCGCAACCAGTAGTAGATGGCCGCCACCAGCAGGACGAAGAAACCCAGCGCCAGCAGCGGTATCAAGACCCAGCGACGCAGACTCGGTGAGGAAAAGATCACGTCTTCGCTTGGCGCGGTAACGGTCTCGGATACGACGACGTGGTTCTCCACCGGGACGATCAATTGCTCCCGTGCGACGCCAACCAGGCGCGCGTAATTGCGGACAAAACCGCGAGCGAAGACCTCGCCCGGCAGCCGCTCCAAGTCTTCCTCTTCGATGGCAACGATCTGGCGCTCGCCCAGCTTGAGCTTGGCTGCCACGGCGGCGGCGGAAAGGCCGAGTGATTCACGCGCCGCCTTAAGCTTCGCGCCAAACCCCGGAATCAATATGGATGTCATAGCTTGCGCTACCACGCTCATAACAAGCTCCCTGCTTGGTCGTATTGGCCGATCGTCAGCCATTGGGTT
The DNA here is from genome assembly GCA_903883985.1 of uncultured Pseudomonadota bacterium. GTDB lineage: Bacteria > Pseudomonadota > Gammaproteobacteria > Burkholderiales > Thiobacillaceae > PFJX01. The sequence goes on from CAISDD010000238.1 coordinate 8,525, forward strand.
TGCATGGATTCAGGATAACGTCGATGCAACTGGGCGTCGTAATTGGCTTCCGCCTCAATGTCACCCAGACGGCGCTCGATACGAAGCCCCAGCCAGAGCGCCTGGGCGTTGAGTTCGCCCTGCTCACTCAGGCGCCGCAACTGGCCGCGCGCCGCCAGCCAGTGGCCCTGGCGAAAGAGAACCTCGGCCAACCCCAACTGGGCGGAAGCATGATTGGGCGCTTGTTTGGTGGCGCGCTGGAAATACCTCTCCGCCGCAGCCACATCGCCTTCTTCCAGACTGCAAGCGCCCGCGTTACTGAGCGCCTTCTCGGGCGTGGCATAGAGCGGATCGGCCAGGGCGGCCTCGAATTGCAGGTGGGCTTCCTTCATGCGTTTGCGCTGGCAAAGAAACAAGCCGAAGTTGTTGCGCGCCTCGGAGAGCTGAGGCGAAAGTTCGATGGCGCGCCGGAAGTTCGTTTCCGCACGTTGATCCTCGTGCAGTTCGCCGTTCACCAGCCCCAGCATATTGTAGGCCGGGGCGTAGCCGGCATCGGCACGGGTCGCCCGCGTCAACTCCTCCAGTGCGACCGACAATTGGCCGCGCGAGTAGTAACTGGCGGCCAGATCGGTATGCACCTGGGCGCGATAATCGTTGCCGTTCGTGGCGCGCACATCCCGATTTCCACCCGGCTGCACCGCACAACCGCCCAGAAGGAGCGACAAGATCAGCAACCTCATACCTCCCCCATGAATTGCTCGATGCGGTTGATCACGCGGCGCGACTTGTCCTGTACCTGACCGGCCAACTGCCCGCAGGCGGCATCGATATCGTCGCCGCGCGTCTTGCGCGTGGTGGCGATCTTGCCCCCACCCATCAGGATGCTGGCGAAACGGCGCACCGTCTCGGATGGCGAACGACGGAAACCGGAATTCGGGAAGGGATTGAAGGGGATCAGGTTAAATTTACAGCTCACATCGCGGGTGAGACGCAGCAAGGCTTCCGCATCCTCGGGACGGTCGTTGACAGCGTCGAGCATGACGTATTCGAAGGTGATAAAGTCGCGCGGACCATCCTGGACGTAACGCTGACAGGCGGACATGAGCTCTTTCAGTGGATATTTGCGGTTGATCGGCACCAATCGGTCACGCAATGCGTCGTTGGGCGCATGCAAGGATACCGCCAGGGCCACCGGCATCTGCGCGCGCAACCGGTCCATCGCCGGCACGATGCCGGAGGTGGAAATGGTGACGCGCCGCCTCGACAAGCCGTAGGCGTGGTCGTCGAGCATCAGTGACACGGCGCTTACCGTGTTGTCGTAGTTGAGCAGGGGCTCGCCCATGCCCATCAATACGACATTGGAAATGATGCGTTCACCATTGTTGCCAAAGCCGCGCGATTCTCGATGCTCCCCTCGTCCGCCGGCGGGAGAGGGGCTGGGGGTGAGTGGATCGCGCCCCAGTGCCTTGTTGGCCCACCAGAGCTGACCGATGATTTCCGCCACCGACAAGTTGCGGTTGAAGCCCTGCCGCCCGGTCGAGCAGAACTCGCATTCCAGCGCACAACCCACCTGCGTCGAGACGCACAGCGTGCCGCGCTCGTTTTCCGGGATGAACACCGTCTCGACCCGGTTCATGGGACCGACTTCCAGCAGCCATTTGCGCGTGCCGTCGTCGGACACCTGTTCGTGGCCCAGCACAGGCGGGCGAATCTCGGCCACCTCGGGCAGCTTGGCGCGCAGCGACTTGGCCAGATCGGTCATCTGCGCGAAGTCATCGGCGCCGAACTGATGCAGCCAGTGCGACACCTGGCGGGCGCGAAACGGCTTCTCGCCGATGCTTTCGAAGAAAGCGACGAGTCCGGGGAGGTCGAGGTCGAGTAGGTTCTGCATGGGCACCCGTAGGTTGGGCTGAGTAACGAAGCCCAACGCTGCGCGGCTACGTGTGGCTAGCGGCCGGAATAGACGTTCATTTCCGGGAAGAAGTAGGCGACTTCCATCATTGCGGTTTCAGGAGCGTCGGAGCCGTGCACGGCATTGGCGTCAATGCTCTCGGCGAAATCCGCGCGTATGCTACCGGCTGCAGCCTTCTTGGGGTCAGTCGCCCCCATCAGCTCACGATTCTTGGCGATGGCATTCTCGCCTTCCAGCGCCTGGATCATCACCGGGCCGGAAGTCATGAAGGCGACCAGATCCTTGTAGAAGGGGCGATCCTTGTGCACGGCATAGAAACCACCGGCTTCC
>CAISDD010000239.1 GCA_903883985.1 uncultured Pseudomonadota bacterium
AACGGCGAATACCGGCGGCGGCGGCGGCGGCGCGTCGGGCGGCGGTAGTGGCAACTCTTCCGGTTTGGCGAACGGGGCGGGCGGCGGAGGCGGCGCGGGTGGGTTCGGCGCTGATGGATTCGCTGGCATACAAAACACCTTGAATGTTCTTGCGGCACCGCAAGGCGGCACCGGATCGTCGGGCGGTGGCGGCGGGCATTCTGTCTATCAGACGTCGGTAGCGACGAACGTCAACGGCGGTAATGGCGGGGTAGGTATTGTGGGTTACGGCGGCGGCGGAGGCGGCGGCGGCACTGCTTACCCTGGGTCCGGTAGTTCGGGCGGTGGGATGGGTGGCAACGGTTCAGTTGGCGTCAACGCAACGGCGAATACCGGCGGCGGCGGCGGCGGCGCGTCGGGTAACTTTGTAGGCGGCAATGGCGGATCCGGTTTCTGCCGCATCACCTGGTGGGAATGATGAATCCCGCTGTATCCCTTGTAATCGCCGGCGGTCTCGCCGGCTTGGGCTTTATGGTCTACCAGCAGGCCCAGGCGGCGACCTCGAGCGCGGACAGCGGCAACGCGCCCTATGATCCGCTGACCGGACTGACGGATATTTTCTCGCCTGGCACGGCGGATCCGCAACCGAGTCCGGCGCCGGACACCAGCGGCGGAATCTTCTCGAGCATTGATGCAGCCGTCACGGATCTGGGCTCGACGGTCTCCAACTTCACCACGTCGGCCGCCACCGCGCTGACAAACCAGAACGTTCAGGCCTTCCTGATGATGATCAGGACCGGCGAGGGAACGGCGGACGCGGGCGGCTACACCAGGCTTTACGGCGGCGCACAGTTCAGCGGCTTCGCAGACCACCCGCGCCAGCTAGTGAGCGCGGGCGGCCTGACCTCGACGGCAGCGGGCGCGTACCAGATCCTTTCCCGCACCTGGGACGATCTGCGCAAGAGCAACGATCTGCCGGACTTCTCGCCGGCCAACCAGGACTATGCGGCCGTCTGCCTGATCAAGCGCAGGGGCGCACTGGCGGACGTGGTGGCGGGGCGCTTCGACGTGGCGATCGCCAAGTGTGGCAAGGAATGGGCAAGTCTGCCGGGTAGTCCCTACGGGCAACCCACGATCACCCTGGCGCGCTGCTATGCCGTGCTGGCGGCCAATGGCGCGGATCTCTCTGGAGTGCAAACAGCATGAAAACCGAAACCATCCTGATCGTCGCAGCAGCGGCCCTGGGCGTCTACCTCTTCACGCGCTACAAGGCCAAGGCGGCGACAACGGCGCAGGTCTACACCGGCACCTACTGGAACCCGCTGAACGGCACCGCGGCCAACTCCTCGCCGGACATCTACACGCCCAACTGGACGAACTGACCATGGACCACAAAACAATCAAGTGGATGGCGATCGGCGCGGGCCTGCTCCTCGTGCTGCGCAGTGCCGAGGCGCAACGCAAGGCTACAGCAGCCACCCAGGCCGAACAGGCAGCCATCGTCAACGGCGGAAACTTCATCGCCGATATGTGGACACGGCTCGCCGGCGCGGATCTGACCACCAGCCACGCGAGCAACGTATCGGGCGGCCCGATTCAGCAAGTCACGCAAACCGACCTCTACGGACTCGGCGGCTACACGCCAGGCATCATTTACCCGAACTGATGGACAAGATCGCAACCGTAGAGATCGCCGTCGGCCTTTCCCTGGGTTTGGCGGCGATCTGGTTTGTGCACAACATGCTGGCCAACCCGGCGCAGGCGCAGGCTGTCGGCCAGGCAGCCGGCCAGGCCGTGGTGAATGCCGGCGTCGGTACCGTCGAAGGCATCGGCCAGGCCATGGGCGTGCCGACCACGGACACCAGCAAAGGCCAGCAGGATCTGGCCAACGGCGACTGGTGGGCGGCGTCCTTCGATCTGCCGGCCGGACAGTTCCTGGGCGCGGCCTGGGACAAGCTCACCGGAAAAACACCGTGAACAAACTATGGGCGCTCTTCGCCGTCATGCGCACCGGCGGCGCGGTATCGGATCCAACCGCCTGGCGCAAGGGCGCGGTATCGGTCAATGCCGTGGCGGCGTTTCTGGCGTCCGTGCTGGGCTTTGCCACGGCGGCCGGCTATGACCTCTCCTGGGTGGATCCCACAACCGTGGCGACCCTGGCTGGCGGCATCCTTGCTCTGTCTAACATCCTGCTCCACGTCGCCACTGATGCCAGGCTGGGCCTGTCAGCCGGGCGCGTCGCTGCTGATGCTCCCGACCCGGCCGGGTACGGATCCCGACAACCAGCCGACTCCGACACTCCGCAACCTCCTTGACCGCGTCGACGGTCTTTTCCTTCACATCACCTGCAAAGGCTAAACCATGAACATCAGCGCAATCCTGACCATCGCCGGCGAAGTCCTCTCCCTATTGCCGCTCCTGGCCGAAACCGTCAAGCGCATCGAAGACATCCTCCCGGCCGGCACGCCTGGCACGGTCAAGCTCGAGGCCGTGCGCGGCATCATCCAGAACTGCTACGCGGCCGGCAACGCTGTTGAAACCGAGTTCAACCAGGTCTGGCCGACCCTGCAATCCGTGATCGGATCCCTGGTCCATGCCTTCAACGCGTCGGGCGTCTTCACCAAGGCCACACCGGCGGCGTAATGGGCGCGGAGTTCTTCCTGCATCTGATGATGGCCTTCGGGGCGGCCGCCGGCGTCTACGCGGCGATCAAGGCCGACCTGACCCGGGCCATCGTCATAGCAGAACAGGCCAGCAAGAGCGCAGAGTGCGCGCATACGCGGCTATCGGAGCATGTCGACCACCATCACACCTTGAAAGGGAACCTATGAGCACCAAGCGCAAGCACAAGCGGACACCGCCCCGGAAGAAGAACGGGCAATTCCGCAAGCGGAAATAAGAGAACCGGGGAAACCCGGTTTTTTTATGCCTGGGACGAGCGCCTGACACCCGGCGCGGCCCTGGACGGCCTTGGGAGGGTCGCAGCTATCAACACCATCTCCAAGACGGCTACGCGCCGTTTTAAGCGGTCTATCTCCGCCGGGACGGATACCGGACAAAATGTCTGCTCGTGCAGCAGCTCCTGTTCGAGGCGCTGGCCACAGAATTCGCAGAGCTCCTCGCCGAACACCTGGTGAATCTCGCCGGACAGTTTGTGGCGGCGGATCTTCTCGACGATGTTGTAGCCACGCGCATAGGCGGCTTTTCTGGTGCTGGTGTGGGGAAGGCGCGGGACGAGGTATAACCAAAGCGATAGATCGCGGAACGTGATGGCGACCTCGCCGAATAAGTCCAAAGAAAACACGGACTTATTTACGTCAATTCGGGCAATTGCTTAAATGATCAGGGGAGATTCGGTCTCGAACAGGCCGGCCATGAGTGCCCAAAGCCGGGTGCGTCTACTGCGCATAATTGGCATTATGTCTACTATTTGGCTCGCCGTGTCGAAGCGTAGTTACCTTCAGAGCACATGACCGTATTCGGGAGCATGCCAAGCATCCTTGAGCGGACCAACTCGGACTGCTTCTACCTCTGGTCTAGCCAATAGCCAGTTTCGAAGTGACTCTCGATCGTCGTCAGAAGCGGAACCGCGCCCGTAGTACGCGACAAAGCCACCACTGATCCAGCCGCCAAGAGCAAGCGATCGCGGCTGAATAACCTCAGATATAAAGCAATCGGCTAAGGACTCTTCTGCCTCTAGAGTCAGGGGGTTCTTTAGGTCTACCTCGAACTCAAATCCCATCTCCTTGAACTCCCCCGTACGAAGCTTCTTGCGAAGTCGGCGACTACGACGTTTGCTTGGTGCGTTCATCCGTGTACCCGTCCCTTAGAATTCTGGCGATTCAGTGACAAAGTTGCATCGGCGTGGTTGGGCCCTGCAACTTGTAGAGACACTGTCTTCGACCGCGCCCATCGATTTTCTGGCCAGAACGGGCCTTCCCATCGTTCGTTGGAGTTCCGTTTGGCGCGCCCGAGAGGATGTAGCTGGGCACTGGATCGAGGTGGTTTCGGTGTGCTGACCGCCTCCTTCGTGCCCAAACCGGACGGTCGCCCTTCTCCAAACCTCCCGTTCAACGGTAAAGTTGAAGGGCGGGCCGCCGATAGGCGGGGCGTCCCCTCGTTATGTTAGGTTTCCTACCAGTCACGATAGGGTATTTGGCAGTACGTCAAGCCATTTCTCGGGTTGGCGCCATACTTCGAAAGGTATCGAGACAGAGACGACATGGACTGACTGACATTAGGAGTTGGCCCAAGGAATACGTGCTCAATTGCAAGTGCTCGATCTTCTGTCTGAGGCAGGTCAAATAGTATGTATGGCATTAGCATTGAGCGGCCATCCCTATAGCAAATGGGCGCTTCAACGTAATTGGACGTAATGGGGGAGACGACGCGCCACTCCTCTTCCTCCTTGAATGCTGGATGCTTTAGCAATGCAGCAACCCCAAGAAGGTCTCCTTCGATTTCTTCAAATACATCGTGGAACGAGTTTGATGGGTGCCGTTTGGATGGGTCCAGGTTTTCTCCCCGTTGCTCGGCCAACGATTCAACCGCACTGAGAATGCTTCTGGCGATCTCTTGTTGTTCTCTCAGTTCGTATCGACAGCGCCCCATGCCGAAGGATTGCTCATCACAACATTTCCGCAATACGTCTGGGAGAAACCCAATGCTTACACCCTGACTTTTAGGGGTATAGCCACGCCATTGGCTCAAGATGTTGCCGTTCGCAGTAAAGGAGGCCACAAATTGCATGTGTCCGTTTGTCAGTCGGTCGGAAACCCACTCCCGAAATTGGTCGAGAAGGACGGTCGGCGCACCCTGCTGCTGTATACGATGCGCAATCTCTGGCCGAAGCACGTTAGCGGTATGAGCCATTTCGGCGGCGTCGTTAAAGAATCTGATGTCCGTCGCGTATAGGGATTTGCTGTTCACAATTCCCATCAAGCCCGACAACGACGTGTAGTGATAGAGTGCCCGACTAGGACGCTCTGCGTACATCTCAAAGAGTTCTTTGGCTAAGGGGCTATACATGAGGCCAACTTTTGCCACTTCTAATGTTGTTGATCTGAGAGCGACTGATCCCGTAAATTTTCACAAGGTCCTTCGTTTTGGCGGAGCTTTGCTTAATGGCGCGTGCCTGATCCTCTGTTAATTTGCCGCCCTTACCTAACAAAGATTTCGAGATCGCCTCGCGTTGTTCATCGGTTCTCTTTTTGCCACGATTAGACTCAGCAGCGCGCGCGGAATCCTCTGGCTTTCTGGGGATGCCTCTACGGCTATTTGATATTTTGGCTTTGGTCTCCTCAGAAAGCGTCACCCCACTGCGAGGCGAAACGCGACCGCGCAAGGAAGTGGAGAGATTGGATATGTGTGCTTCCGTAAACTTAATGCCCTTGCGACCCTCTGAAATGGCCTTAGCAACATCCTCTGGCCGTGTGTAGCCGGTTGGCCTTGGGTTCTCTTTCCAATGTTTTAAATTCAATTGCCGTAAAAGCTGCTTGGTTTCTTCGCGCCTTTTGATTCCGAGCACTGACCCTGCTACGGGTGCCATGTTGAATTCGGGACTGAGTTGGGAGATCCAATAGTTCTCACGGGCGATCCGAGTCTCTTCGTTGACAAGATCGAGAACTTCCAAAATCAAGAACGAAAAAGTGTCGGCTCCGTATTTTTTCCAGGCTCGCGCCAAATGAATGTTCGGATGCTTGCCAATAGCTAGACGTTGACGGTGCTCAGCCCATCTTTTTTTGAAACTTTGAGCTGTGGAACCAACGTAGCAGCGGCCGTCTGCCAAATAGATGGCGTAGATACCGCTTAAGCGTTCAGGCAAGACGTGGCCTCTCCTCACCGAGGTGCCATGCTTCTCGAAACGTTGCGAACAGGCTGCCCAACTCGGCGGCCAGTCGTCTCATGTTCTCGTGGTCGTAGTCGGCACGGCCTTCAATGATTGCCCGCATACTGGCTTCGTACTCAGCCGCCGCGCTTTTCCAAGCCATGTAGGCGTCAAGCTTGTTCTGGTCTATTGGCATACTTCCTCCCAGTAGTCCTGAGTGTGCATAGTTGGTATCTCGACTCCGAATACCCGTAGGGTTCATGTCAGCAACACCCTAGAGGTAACTTGCCACTGCGGCATCCTGCCACTATTCACATGGGATGGCAATCTAGACGTCCGGTCCTGGCCGAACCCGGCCTCTTGCTTCGAAAGACCCCCGTCTAGGTAACACGGGGGGGCTATAGATACAAGACGGTAAGAAGCCTACACCCAGACGATGCCAATGGCAAAAATGGCCACGGCCAGCTTGGGCTGAGGCCGAGCATTGGCACTTCTTAGGACCGGCCGTTCGTAGTGGGCTGCTTTATTGGTTCGCGAACGGCAGTTGAGGTCGAACTCCGGACCGAATGCCGGTGGAGTCGAAGGTCTCCTTCGGCAGGAGATAGCTGCCGTTTAACTTGCTGCGTTTCCGACATACCCGGTGTCTGCGCGAGCGAAACAGGTCAAGGCATTGCTGTCACACCCCGATCAGGTAAAGATTTTTCGGCCGAAGCCGCGGTCAAAGGTCGAGTTGCAGCGTCGCCAGACGCGCGTAGAGCCCGCCCTGGTTGCGCAGGTCCTCCGGAGTGCCGATCTCGACGATGTGCCCGCGATCCATCACCACGATGCGGTCGGCCTTCTGCACGGTTGCCAGCCGGTGGGCGATGATCAGCGTGGTGCGGCCCTGCATGGCCGCGTTGAGGCCCTCTTGCACCAGGATTTCCGATTCCGCGTCGAGCGCGCTGGTGGCTTCGTCGAGCAGCAGCAGGGGCGCCCCTTTCAGGATCGCCCGCGCGATGGCGATGCGCTGGCGCTGGCCGCCGGACAGGCGGGTGCCGCGCTCGCCGAGAAAGGTCTGGTAGCCCTCGGGCAGGCGGTCGATGAACTCGTCGACCAGCGCCGCCCGCGCCGCCTGCATCACCTCCGCGTCGCTCGCGGTGGCACGGCCGTAGCGGATGTTTTCCAGGGCATTGGCGGAAAAGATTACCGGGTCCTG
>CAISDD010000240.1 GCA_903883985.1 uncultured Pseudomonadota bacterium
CTTCCTTTCCGTGATTGACCACGGCTCGATGGCCGAGGATACTGGGCAAAACGGGCGTTGGATTTCCTATTCTTGGCAGTTGTGCCTAGTTTGCCACTTGGTTGGTACACCCTTTGAATACTGTAGAGGATGACATGGGAATCAAAGACATCTTCAGGTCGGTTTTTTCAAAGCCAGCATCGACTAACGGAAACGAGCGCATCGACCAACTCGCGCAACATGTCTACGAGTCATGTTCTGACGCCGCTGACTCAATCATCCACTCTCATCAAGACGTCGGAGCAGATCGCCATTTGCGAATCGCTCTATTGTTTGTTTACGGTGTCCTACATCTCGCGGACCGTGTTGCTTTTGGAATATTGCGGAATCAACGGGCTGAGGCAATGGATCGGTTGATCATTGGCACAGCAGCCCACGCTATACAAGCACTATCTGGGCCAGCAATAACGCCAGCACAGAAGAAGCAATTGGTTGGAGATCTAGTCGAGAAGATCAACAGTGCCTCAGTGTCGTTTGGTCAGTATAAAGATTTGACCCCAGAGAAGGATGGTCCAGCCAAAGGAACCCTATTGTGGGAGTTTGGTAAGCAGTTTGCCGATTCAGCAGGCCACGCTATGGATGTTGCATATATCTATGAAGGTTCCGCAACCCTAATAGCTGTATTTGAGAGTTTGGGCGTTAGAGACGCATTCGTCGCATACTCCAAAGGCTAGAAGTTGATGACATCCGCTATTTACCAGGCAACTAATGGTCCAGGTTCACATATTCTATGAAGAACTCAGTTGCCATGCCTAACAATAACCAGGGAAAAGCAGGGAAAAGGGGCCAGGCACCAATGGCACTACCTTAAGCGAATCCCGATAACAAACAACGAGATAAAGCTGGGCTGACGAACTCCAAGCGTTACGATGCGGGTGTCGAATCCGTGTAGCGTAACGCAGGAGGGCCAGCCCAAATGGATCATAGCAAGCGACAGAGGCTTACTGGGCAGGTGAAGCGGTTTTGCAGGCGATTTGCCCAAGGGGCGGGCGCTGCGCTGAGTGGTATTAAAGGGGCCTATTAAAGGGGCCAGGCTCATTTGCTGCTATGATCCCCTCATGCTCAACGCTTCGCAGCCGCCTCGCTCAACCTGCCAGACAACGCCCTTCATATCGCTCGCAATCACAAACGGTAATACGAGGACACGCCCATGCCCGGCCCAATCCTCTCAACTTAACCCTCAACACGTTGATTTGTAGGCATGTTTCCGATGCGGCTTAGGATGGATCGGTCTTGGCTTGGTAGCCCCTGGCTTGAAGCGGATCAGGTTTCTGGGCAGTTCGGAAATGGCGGCGAGGAGGTGCTCGATACCGGGCACGGCGATGAGCAACCAACGCGGCAGACAGCGCTTCAAATGGGCGAAGGCATAGGTCCGGTTGATCTTGTAGTCAGCTGGGATGTCCGAATGGTCAGCCGCCTCCCAGACGGCCAAGGCATGGAGGTTATCGGCCAGGAGCTTGGCGCCGAAATCCTGCTGGGCGGCCAGCCAGGACAAGCCGGACGTGTTCTCCAAGGCCAGGCGATGCTTCAGGCGCTTGAAAGCCTCCTCGATGCGCCAGCGGCTGTGATACAGCACGGCGAAGTCGACGGCGGGATAGGCCACGCCGTCAAGCAAGGACGTCATCACGACGTGGACACGCCCATTGGGCGTCACCACCCGCACCAGGCGCACCGGGGTAGGCAGACGCTCACATTCGTAATCGGCGCAGTCGGGCCGGTTAGGTGGTCGCACCCGCACGATCCGCTCCATGTCGTCCGAACGCAGAAACGCCTTGACCTCGGCGAAGCCGGTCTCATCCACCCGCATACAGAACGGGATGGCGCGTTGTGTCAGCAGCGCGATCAGCCAGCGTGCCGGATACCCCTGGTCCAGCACCAGCAAGTCGGAAGCATCCAGCCCATCAAGATGCTCGAACAGCATCTGCCGCTCGCCGACGCTGGGCGAGTAGAGCGCGCCCGCCAAGGTCATTTCCAGGCCCGGCAGATAGAGCGCGAACGCGATGGCCTCGCGCACGCAACGGCGGGTTGCATCCTGCAAGAACAGGCGCATTTTCGACGCATCGGCGGCCACGACACGCAGGCCATGCCAGCGCGGCACCCGCCCATCCTCGGCGACGAGCGCCAGGAGTCGGTCATTGAGATGGGCAAAGGCCTGATGCGAGAATTGCCTGCGCGCCTTGGAGAACGCCTGGGCGCTGGCCACGCGGACGAGATCGGCCTGATTTGCCAGGTGAGCGAACATGGCATTCAACTCGTTCTGAACGCTCGCCTTGAACCCCGCGATCATGGCGACCAGCATGACGGGAAAGGTCAGCGTGCGCTGGCGGAGGAAGGCGGTGGAGTTGAGCCGCGACTGCCGGAGCAGATCGTCGGAATGGAGATAGTCAGCGAAGTTGAGAAGAATGCTATGGTATTGAGGTCGACATGGTGAATAGCCTTCAATATCAATTAGTTATGCGATGCATTCTACCAGAAAACCCGCTACTGCGGGCAATCAATTCGTTAAGTTTAGAGGATTGATGCCCGGCCCACTAGGAACAGACAGCAACAGCCCGACCCCCGACAAAGGCACGTTGCAGCTTGCGCGGAATCCTGCATTAGGCCCCACGGGCGCTCAGCCTACCGCCGCACAAGAGACCGTCTTGAATCTGACCAGCGAGGAGAGATCGCTCGCGGCGGTGGCTTATGCCGAGGGGTCTATCAAGAACGTATTCGAGGAGATGGCGGGGATTGCTGCTGTAGTCGTTCGACAAGCTGCGGCACGGCATCAGACAGTGATTCAGTTTCTACAGAGCCCCGTCGCGCCAAGATTTACTCATGTGCTGTCTAATGGGAATCCACGTCATGAGGCCTTGAGCAGGGCCACTGATGCGGAAATCTCAAATAGCGCCGGCATGATGACCGCCGTCAAGGCGGCAAGGCATGCACTGGCGGGCAAACAGGATTTCTCGGCCGGTGGCTATTTTTGGGACGGGGCAGACATCAGGGATCGATACGAAAAACATCCGAAGGTACAGCTCGACGGCATTCACTTTACCAGTCCAAAACACAATATCTATGGCATCAAGGAACGTGATGTGCCCGGCGAGAATTACTACACTTACCCTGATAGCCGGCCACCGAAGCTGCGTGGTAAGTGGAAATACAAGTATGAATCCACGACCGCAATCGGCGGAACGGTATTCTGGCGATTAAACGCTGACTTCATCAAAGGTGCCGGCAACAAGGAGTATGACTGATGCGGCTTTGTGCAATTGTGCCAGCGATTTTTTTGTTGCTCGCATCGGATACCCAGGCGGACAGTGACGACGCGCTGCGCGCTTCGATAAGAGCCGGCAAGGCGCCCGCAAGGGTGGTAGAGGCCAAGAAGGTCGGGTACTGTCGGGAAGGGACCGACTATTGTGACCAATATGTCGACAGATTGATCGTTTTGCGGAACGAAAAGCGCATCGCATTCATGCGCGACCTGAGGCGATGGAAGACGCGGCCGATAAGGCTGGTGGAGCATGCCCCGGACGGCGCCGCCGAACTTCCCGAGATCGATTGGAATCCGGGCGGTTACGAGGTGTTTCGCGCCGGCAAGCGATGGGGAACTTGTCTCTGGTTCAGCCATGAAGGGCTGGGCAAGAGCGGTCACTTCCAACGCTGGGGCACGATCGTACTGGTTCCCTGGAAGGGCAATGAGCCGGGTCCGGTCGCGCATCGATTCGTCGGTTATTGGCCAAGTTGCAATGACCTGGTGGAAGGCGAAAAGGAGGGAGAGATCGCGCTGCCGACCATTGAGATCGCGAACAACGATCCTCAGCATCTGTCGCTGATCTGGAATCAATGTACGCTGCGGGGCTGCACCAGGGTCAAGGATTTCAGGACCATCACGGGCAGTTCGGATAGCGGGTCGGGTGCCTTGCGGATTCAAGGCGAATAGCTTGGGCAGCCGACAACGCGGGCCGCATCAAATGACCGCGCCGTCCAAGGCAGCATTCTGCGCGATTATCGTTCTCCTTTCGGCATTCTCCGGCGCCGCCCATTCCGCCGCGATCAAGAAAGGCATGTCTTTTCTCGAAGCGCGCAAGTTGCTGATTTATTCAAAGTGGCGGCCGTACAACGTCCACGAGGGTCAGGATTACGAATACCTCGGCACGGAAAAGGAACTTCTGAAGGCACGTATCCTGGAAGTCGAGAAACGCGCCATGGACAAGGCGGTGTGCGTGCTCAACTACAGGAAGCGCAACAAATGCCTGCGGCTGTTCACACAAGGGGAGGAGATCAAGGACATGCGCGTTTATCACTGGAACTGTTCCTGCTCCGATGGGCAGCCGTGAGAAACGAACCTTACCGGTTCCGGTGGCGAGCCGTTTTGACGCGCGTCACTGTCCGAATGTGCACGCCACTGCACTGGCTGGATTCCCGCCTGCGCGGGAATGACAACACCGGGCAACAGGGAGTTCAGGTGAACCTTGGCCGGATCGCCTTGCTATTCGGCCTTTGCCTGAGCGACGCATGGGGCGCGGGCGAAATCCCCCCCAACGTGTTGCAGGAATGGATGCGCGGCGTCCAGATCAAGGGCACGCAACATGTTCTTGCCGAGCGTATCCCTGCGTCCATGCATCCCGTCTACCTCAAGGAAGGTGACGCGGAGCCGGTCGAATATGCCTTCTTCCCCGAGCATGGCGAGAAACTCGCCAAATTGCTGGGTGACTTCGCCTATATCGAACGGCCCACTCCCGCATTGCGCTGGAGAAGCGAGGTTCAACCGCTCGCGCGCATCGCCAAACGGTGGAATACCGCCGCCGGCGAATGGGCCTGGAACGACATGGCCGCCTACCGCATCAAGCTGGGGCATCGCGAGCGGCTGTGCGTCGAGAGTGCTTACGCCGGGATCGGGCGTAGCGGCAGGATGCAATACGTTCGGGCCGTGGTCGTGTTCACACCGGGCAAGCGGCAGGAAATCCTCTATGCCAACGGCTACATGCTGGAATGCCGCGCGCTGCTGGTCTTTCCGAACGACGACTCGTTGGGCTACATCGAACTCGGGGTGGATGAGAGCATGGCCGGGGCTTACACGGCACGCGTGTGGCGACTAGGGCCGGGACGCAAGCGCAGCCTGGTGCAGGCATATCGGCTTGAGGCGGCAAGTGCGGGCGATGCGGGTGGTGGAATGCTGGCGCGCGAGGTCTCGGTAACCACAGGGCCAGGGACAGAACGCGGCAGATAGGGCGGCCTTGAGCCCGCCCCACGCCGCGCCGGCTTCAGGGCACGATCCATTCCGTATCCGCCAGCACCCGGCCGGAGCCATCGAGGTGCGCCAGATAACCGCCACGCGAGGCGAAGCGCTGGCCCGGCGCCAGGGTCAGGCGCGGGTAGTAGGCGGTGGTGAGCTTGCTGCTCAGCATCACCTCGCTGCGCTCCAGCAGGTAATCGCGCACGAAGCTGTCGAGCATGTCGGTGAGGTTCTCCGCCAGGATGCC
>CAISDD010000241.1 GCA_903883985.1 uncultured Pseudomonadota bacterium
AGCGCATCCACCTTTGGCGGCGGTGATGGTGGATGCGCTATCGCTTATCCACCCTACGGGTTGGGAAGCGGTGCCGTCCGCAAGCGGCGTAGCTTGGGTTAGCCGACATCTTCATGTCGGCGTAACCCAACAGTCTTTGATACCGGCGCCAGGATGATTGACTCCCTGGTCTGAATTTAAAAAAGGTGCAAGCTTCACTTACGGCTGGATCAGGAAGTCTGACCTTACGCAGGGACGCCCTCCAGTTCGAACATCGTGCGCCACCTGCCTCTACGTGCCCATTGCGGTGCTCGCTGCAAAGGGTGCTGGGCTGGGTGGACGACGCATCGTCGAGTTGGCCGCCGGCATTCGCAGTGCCGTGGTCAGGAAGAATCTCTAAATATTTCGGCGCGACGGCGTGGGTCTTGCCTTCAATCCAGCGTGGCGAGCTTGCTGTTACGTAGCAAGCGCAGGCTGGCGACCAGGGGCTGTGCCTTGGTGGCGAATTGTCCCTTGGCGCGCGCGTCCAGTGCGTAGGAGGTCGGCAGCTTCAGCTTCTGAGGGTCCACCTGGACATGGTTGACGCGAAATTCGAAATGTAGGTGCGGGCCGGTGGCCAGGCCAGTGGCGCCGACGTAGGCAACGACCTGGCCCTGGCTGACGCGGGCGCCGCGCTTGATACCCTTGCCATAGCGGGACAGGTGGCCGTATGCGGTGCTGTAGGCGCCCTGATGCTTGAGCACGAGCAGATTGCCGTAACCGCCCTGCCTGCCTACATATTCGACTCGCGCATCGGCGATGGAGCGGACCGGCGCGCCCGTCGGAGCAGCATAGTCCACGCCCTTGTGGGCGCGCCAGAGATTCAGGATCGGGTGGAAGCGGGCGCCGCTGAAACCCGAGGAGATACGGCTGAAAGGCATGGGGGATTTCAGGAAGGCGCGCCTCAGGCTTTGTCCTTCCGGGGTGAAATAGCCTTCATGTCCCTGCGCATCCTTGAAGTACATGGCCTGGTACGCCTTGCCCTGGTTGACGAACTCGGCGGCCAGCAATCGGCCGGTCTTTACCAGTTGACCATCCAGATAGAACGCATCGTAGACCACGGAGAAATGGTCGCCGCGGCGCAGATCCTTGTGGAAGTTGATGTCGCCTGAGAGGGCTTCCGCCATTTCCGAGGCGATGCGATCGGGCACCTCGGCGGCATCGGTCGCGCCGAACAGGGAACCCTGGATTTCACCGGACCGCATGATCTGCCGGGATTCCAGTACCACGGGTTGTTCCCTAGCCTGGAATGCACCACCGGCGCGGGTGATCGTGACCAGTTTTTCGTCGGCAACCAGGTAACGCAGCAGCAGCAACTGGCCGCCGGAAGTGACCCGCGCCAGCACACTACGCCCGGCAATCATGCGCCCCAGGGCTTTACTTTCTCGCGCGGCGTCTAGAACACGGCGCGCTTCCTCGCCATCCACGCCGAGGCGGGCGAGCAAGCCGGGCAGGGTGTCGCCGCGGCCGATGCGTTCTTCACGCCAGAAATCGAAGCTGCCGCTGTCGGTGGCCAGGATCTGAGGCAGATCGACGTTCTCCACCACGGTGTGCAGCGCAAGATTCTCGGTGTGTGTGTCCGGGGCGATGCCGAAAGCGGTGACCACGCCCAGGAAAGGCAGCAGGGCCAGGGCAACGAGTAGTTGCTTGCGAGTGAAGTTGTGGTTCATTTACGGTCCGGGTGCGGCAAAAACGAGAGACGGATTAACAAAAACACTATATATGGTAAAGCGTTGATTTGCCATAAAATATGTTAACCGTTTCTGACGGACATCGACTTCAGGCAGGGTCGGAGCGGCGTATGACGGTTGCCACCGCCGGGGTGGCCAGGGGTGGGTGCGTCGCCCGCGCGGATTTCCACCGCATGCATTCGTTTGCGGATTCACCTACCATGGCAGCTTCACTACCCTGACACGATCCGTGACCCATCAAGCCATTCCGGTCGATTCCATCGCCAAGAACGCCCATGACGCACCCGATGCGGGTGACCGACTTCCTGTGATCGAGGTGTTGGCTGAGATCGCCAGCAGCATGAGCTCGGACGCCAATACGGATCAGATGTTGCTGCGCTTTCTGGAAATCATGGTGAGGATTTCTCGCGCCAAGGCTGGCGCGGTGCGCGTGTTGACTGCGGATGGCGAACACCTGCGCATGGTTGGCTCCATCGGACTCACTTCGGTGCTGCATGACAAGGAGCGCTATGTGCCGCTCGAATGCGGCATCTGCGGACAGGCCACGCTGACCCATTCTACCCAGTTCGACAGCGTACTTCATGTGTGCCAGAAGCAGGTCCGGCATCTCTATGCCTCATTGCAATGCAACACGGTCTACGCGGTGCCGCTGCGCCACAAGGGCAAGGTGCTGGGGATATACAACCTGTTCATGGAGGAGCCGCAGCCTCTGTCCGAGGACATCCGCTATCTGTTCAACTCCATCAGTGAGCACCTCGGCATGGCGCTTGAGAACGCACGCCTGACGAGCGAGAACGTCCGCATCTCGCTGATGAACGAGCGCACCATGTTGGCCAACCAGATACACGACTCGCTGGCGCAGACCCTGGCCTATGCCAAGATGCGGCTGACGGTGCTCAGTGAAGCCATGGGGGGCAACGATCAGGAACGCGCCGGTCGCTATCTGGGCGATGTCGAGGAAGCGGTGGATCTGGCCTACTCGGAGTTGCGCAACCTGATCACGCAGTTTCGCGACCGTATCGATCCGCGGGGCCTGGTGCCGGCCTTGCAGGAAATGGTCGAGAGCTTTCGCAAGAAAGCCAATGCCGACGTTGATTTTCTCAATGTGGCGCAGGATGTGGTGCTCACGCCGGAAGAGGAGATCCAGGTGTTTCACATCATCCAGGAGGCGCTCTACAACGTCTGCAAGCATGCCCGCGCGCGCCATGTAGTCGTCACGCTGGACCTGCATGGGGATGAGTACGTGGTGAACGTGGCCGACGATGGCGTCGGCCTTGGCAGCGGCGGGCCTTCCGACATGGGCAAGAGTTTTGGGCTGACCATCATGCGCGAGCGCACCGCCAAGCTTAACGGCAATCTTTCCATCGAAAGTCGCGCGGCTGGCGGCACTATCGTGCGCCTGACTTTCCCTTCGCACCACGGTATCAGGGAGCAGGCATGAGTTCGCCGCACGACACCCCGTTGCGCATCGTCCTGGTCGATGACCACACCCTGTTTCGCAAAGGCCTCGCGGAGTTGCTGGAACGCGAGGGCGCGATCCATGTGGCCGCCATCACCGGCCAGCCGGCAGAAGTCTCCGCCATGCTGAAGAACCATGCGCCGGATGTGCTGCTCCTCGATCTCAACATTGGGGGCACCGATGGCATCGGCGTCATGCAGGCCTTGCGTGGTGTAGGGTTTGATCTGCCTGTGCTGATCCTCACCGTGAGCGAGGCCGAAGAGGATCTGGCCCGCGCCCTGCGCAGCGGCGCGAACGGCTATCTGCTCAAGAGCATGGAACCCGATGAAGTGGTCGATGCCATCGTCCGGGCGGCGCGCGGGGAGACCGTGGTCGCGCCCGGCATGACCGCCAAGTTGGTGCGTATGCTGGATGCCAGAAATACGCCTTCCCTGCTCGACAGCCTCACGCAGCGCGAGCAGGAAATCCTCACGCACTTAGCGCGCGGAGAGAGCAACAAGGCCATCGCGCGCGAACTCGACATCAGCTACGACACCGTCAAACTACACGTGCGCCATGTGTTGGCCAAACTCAATCTGTCCTCGCGAGTCGAAGCGGCCGTGTTCGCGGTGGAAAACCGCTTCATGCGTTCCGGGGGGGAAAAACGCTAAGCGCACTGGGCGAGTCGCGCACCCTCCGGTATAGTCTAGCCTGCCGCCTGTTCCGCGTGACACCGAAGGGCGGAGCCTATTTCAAGGCACCGGCTTTCGCCTTTGGGTGCCTTTGGGTTTTTCCGGAGTGCATATGCAGACAGTCAGAAATGCTTCGCGCATGCCAGTCTGGATTCGCCAGAATCTGGGGAGGGAGGCCGCATTTCCTCACACCGCGCGCGCACTCCATGGGCGCAACCTGCATTCCGTCTGCGAAGCTGCGCGTTGCCCGAATCGCGGCGAGTGCTGGAGCCGGGGAACTGCCACCTTCATGTTGCTAGGCGATGTCTGTACCCGCGCCTGTGCCTTCTGCTCGGTCACCACCGGCAAGCCGACTTGGCAGGATGCGGGTGAAGCGCTTCGGGTGGCGCAAGCCGCCGTGGAAATGGGACTTTCTTTCGTGGTATTGACTTCGGTGAATCGTGACGATCTGGTCGACGGCGGCGCCAGTGCGTTTGCCGAATCGTTGCATGCGTTGCGATCCCTGCGTCCCGAGATGGGGGTGGAGTTCCTCACTCCTGACTTTCGCGGGGTGCAGGCCGAGGCAGCGGCGTCGTTCACGGCCACCCTTTCCCGCCTGCCGGGTCGCCGCGACCTGATTTGGGGCCACAACATCGAAACCGTGCCGCGCCTCTATGGGCAGGCGCGCCGTGGGGCAAAGTACGAACGCTCGCTGCGACTCCTGGAGATCGCCTCCCGGCTCGACGGCATCGAGGCCAAATCCGCACTGATGCTGGGTTTGGGCGAAACGCAAGAGGAGGTCGCCGCGGTGTTGCGCGACCTGCGCCTGGTTGGGGTGAGGCGAATCTCGCTCGGACAATATCTGCGCCCGACGCTGAACAACCTGCCGGTTGCGCGGTATCTGCATCCGGATGAATTCACCGCATACGAGGCACTCGGTCGTGAACTCGGCTTCACCTGGGTCAAGGCCGGCCCTCTGGTGCGTAGTTCCTACTTCGCGGAAGAAAATCAGCGAGTGGCCAGTAGCGACTGACCACTGACCACTGACCACTGACCACTGACCACTCGCCCCTGAGCCATGCTGAAACAGACGCCACTCAACGCCAAGCATCACGAAGCCCACGCCAAGCTGGTGGATTTTTCCGGCTGGGAAATGCCCATACATTACGGCTCCCAGATCGAGGAACACCATATCGTACGCCGCGACGCGGGCATGTTCGACGTGTCCCACATGCTGTCGGTGGACATCAAAGGGGAGGGCGTGCGTGCCTTCCTGCGCCGGCTGGTCGCCAACAACATCGACAAACTCCAGACGACTGGCCGTGCCCTCTATACGTGCATGTTGCACGAAGGAGGCGGTGTGATCGACGACCTGATCGTCTATTTCGTCTCCGAGTCCTGGTTCCGTCTGGTGGTCAACGCGGGCTGCGCCGACAAGGATTTGGCCTGGATGGGCGATCAGTGCGAGAAATTCGCACCCGGTCTGGTCATCACTCCGCGCCGGGATCTGGCCATGGTTGCCGTCCAGGGGCCACAGGCCGCGGCGCGACTATGGGTGGCGATGCCTGGTGCGCGGGCACTGACGGAAACGATGAAGCCCTTTCATGCTGTCGTGGTGGGCGAGATGTTCGTTGCCCGCACCGGCTACACGGGCGAGGACGGCTTCGAAATCATGGTGCCCAACAAGGCCGCCCCGTTTTTCTGGCAGGCATTGCTGGAAGCGGGGGTGAAACCCTGCGGCCTGGGCGCACGCGATACGCTGCGTTTGGAAGCGGGCATGAATCTCTATGGCCAGGACATGGATGAAGGGGTGACGCCCTTCGATGCGGGCCTCGCCTGGACCGTCGACCTCGCCGGCGAACGCGATTTCATCGGTCGTGATGCCTTGCTGCGCCTGCCGCGCAGACGCCAGTTGGTGGGGCTGAAACTGCTCGATCGCGGTGTGTTGCGCGCACATCAGTCGGTATTCTCGGCGCAGGGCGAGGGTGAAATCACCAGCGGCGGTTTTTCGCCCACGCTCAACGGCTCTATCGCCCTGGCGCGGGTTCCGGTCGGTGTTCAGATAGGCGATACGGTAGAAGTCGATATTCGCGGCAAACTTGTGCAGGCTGCCGTGGTGAAATACCCCTTTGTTAGAAATGGCAAGGCGCTCGTGGCCAGTGGCTAGTCCTTAGACGGCGCTCGCCAGTTACTCAATACGGAGAAAGAAATGAGCATTCCCGCTGATCTGAAGTATACCAAGTCCCACGAATGGGTCCGCCTGGAGGCGGATGGCAATGTGACCGTGGGCATCACCCATCATGCCCAGGAACTGCTGGGCGACATGGTGTTTGTGGAAAATCCCACGCTCGGGCGCCAGTTGAGAGCGGGCGAGGAATGCGCCGTGGTGGAATCGGTGAAGGCCGCCTCGGATGTCTATGCGCCGATCGCGGGAGAAG
The DNA here is from genome assembly GCA_903883985.1 of uncultured Pseudomonadota bacterium. GTDB lineage: Bacteria > Pseudomonadota > Gammaproteobacteria > Burkholderiales > Thiobacillaceae > PFJX01. Next base: position 6,257 of record CAISDD010000241.1, read on the forward strand.
TCGTCGCCGCCAATGGCGACCTCGAGGGTGCGCCGGAATCGATCAACCAGGATCCCTATGCCGCCTGGATGTTCAGGGTCAAACCCGCCCAGGCGGGCGATCTCGACGCACTGATGGATGCGGGGGCTTACACCGCCCACGTCGATTCCGAAGCCCACTGACCACTGACCTGACATGCCCTTTATTCCTCATACCGAAGCCGATGTGGTTGCCATGCTGGAGCGCGTCGGCGCGTCGTCCTTGGACGCCCTGTTCGATGAGATTCCCGCCGAACTCGCCTGTGGCGATCTTGCGGGGGTGCCGCAGGCCTTGTCCGAAATGGCGGTGACCCGCCTGATGCAAGGCCGCGCCGCGCGAGACGGCTTCTACAGCAGCTTTCTGGGTGCTGGAGCTTATGAGCACCACATTCCGGCTGCGGTCTGGCAGATCGTCACGCGCGGCGAGTTCTACTCGGCCTACACGCCCTATCAGGCCGAGGCCAGCCAGGGCACGCTGCAACTACTCTACGAATACCAGACCATGATGGCCAGCCTCACCGGGCTGGATGTCTCCAACGCCTCGCTCTACGATGGCGCGTCTGCCTTGGCGGAAGCCGTGCTGATGGCTGTGCGCGCCAACAAGTCGGGCTCTCGCCGGGTGCTGATGCCCGCCACGGTGCATCCACGCTACCGTGCGGTGGTCGAGGCCACGGTGAAAAACCAGGGCATCGAACTGCTTGCCGTGCCTTACGATCCGGCCACCGGTGTGACCGACCTCGCCGCGCTGGAATCGTTGGGGGCCGCCGCCCTGGTGATACCACAGCCCAATTTCTTTGGCGCGCTGGAGCCGGTGGACACACTCTGCGACTGGGCGCATGCCCGAGGCATGCTGGCGATTGCCGTGGTCAACCCGCTTTCTCTGGCTCTGCTCAAACCTCCGGGGCTATGGGGAGCGAAAGGCTGCGACGTTTGCGTCGGTGATGGCCAGCCCTTGGGTGTGCCGCTGTCTTCCGGCGGCCCCTATTTCGGTTTCATGACCGCGCGTCAGGCCTTGGTGAGGCAGATGCCCGGACGCATCGTCGGGGCCACCGTCGATCTCGATGGCCGGCCCGGTTATACGCTCACCCTGCAAGCACGGGAACAACATATCCGCCGCTCCAAGGCCACATCCAACATCTGCACCAATCAGGGTCTGCTGGTCACTGCCGCCACCATCCATATGGCGCTGTTGGGACCGGAAGGCTTGAAGAACGTGGCGCTGGCTTCGCACGCCAACACCCGCTCCCTGCTCGACAAGCTCGTGTCGCTGCCCGGCGTCTTGCGGGTGTTCACTGGGCCGTTCTTCCACGAAGCCGTCATCCGTGTTCTTACCCCGGTGGCGGAGGTGCTGCGCGCCCTGCGCGCTCAGGGTATCCTCGGCGGCTATGCGTTGGGCGGCGACTACCCTGAACTCGCCGATTGCATCCTGGTGTGCGCCACCGAGACCAAGATCGAGGACGACCTCGACTCGTACCGCCAGCAACTGGAACGCATTCTCAGTCGGCGTCATGGCCGTGACCCCAGCGTGCCGCCCTGCTCCTACAAGTGATATCCGCTCACCCCGGCCCCTCTCTCGGGAGAGGCGCGTTTCGAGAGTCGCAAGCTGCGACTATTACATTATTGGAGACTTTTACATGGCAACCGTAACTTTGGGCGGCGAACCGATCGCCATCGGCGGCAACTTCCCCCGTCCCGGCGATTCCGCGCACTCCTTCATGCTGGTCGACAAGGAGCTCAAAGACGTTTCCCTGTCTTCGTTCTGGGGCCGGCGCAAGATACTCAACATCGTCCCCAGCCTCGACACGCCGGTCTGCCAAGCCTCCGCGCGCAAGTTCAACGAGGCCGTGAGCAGCATCCCCAACACCATCGTGCTGGTGATCTCGGCCGATCTGCCCTTCGCCCAGAATCGTTTCTGTGGCACCGAGGGGCTGAAGCATGTCGTCACCTTGTCGACCATGCGTGGCCGCGATTTCAACAAGGATTATGGCGTCATGATCATGGACCCGCCGCTATCGGGTCTCACCGCCCGCGCCGTCATCGTCCTGGATGAAAATGATCGAGTGATCTACTCGGAACTCGTCCCGGAGATCAAGCAGGAACCCAATTACGAAGCCGCCCTCGCCGCCGCGCGCGGAGAACCGCTCTAACCATTCAGCGCTGGCCAAGTAGCGAGTCGCCACGCGCCACTGGCCACTGGCCACTGTCCACTCGCTTCTCGCACCCTTCCATGCTCATATTCGAACACACTCAACCCGGTCGTCGCGCCCACTCGCTAGCTCTCAGCGACGCGCAGGAGGCCCACGACCTGCCGGCGGAACTGTTGCGCCAGCAACCACCGCTTTTGCCGCAGGCCTCGGAACTCGACGTGGTGCGCCATTACACCCGACTTTCTCAGAAGAACTTCAGCATCGACACCCAGTTTTACCCGCTCGGCTCCTGCACCATGAAATACAACCCACGCGTCTGCAACACGCTGGCCATGCTGCCACAGCTTTTGGCGCGCCACCCGTTGGCGGACGCGGATACCGGGCAGGGTTTTCTCGTTTGCCTGTATGAGTTGCAAGAGATGCTCAAGGAGATCACCGGCATGGCCGCAGTGAGCATGGCGCCCATGGCCGGCGCGCATGGAGAGTTCGCCGGGGTGGCGATGATCCGTGCCTATCACGATGCCCGTGGAGACTCGGCCCGGCGCGAAATCATCGTTCCTGACGCCGCGCACGGCACCAACCCCGCCACTGCCAGCATGTGCGGCTACACGGTCCGGGAAATTCCCACGGATCGCCAGGGCAATGTTGACCTGGACGCACTCAAGGCCAGCGTCGGCCCGCACACGGCGGGACTCATGCTTACCAATCCGTCCACCCTGGGCGTGTTCGAGAAAAGCATCGTCGCGATCCAGAATATCGTCCACGAAGCCGGTGGCCTGAGTTATTACGACGGCGCCAACCTCAACGCCATCCTCGGGCGGGTGCGGCCTGGTGACATGGGCTTCGACGTCATACACATGAACCTGCACAAGACGTTCTCCACCCCTCATGGTGGTGGCGGCCCGGGTGCCGGTCCGGTCGGTGTGTCGGAGCGCTTGCGGCCTTTCCTGCCGATTCCCTACGTGCTGGAAGATCTCGGTGCGTATCGCTGGGCGGAGGAGGGCGACTGTCCCCGGTCCATAGGTCGGATGTCCGCCTTCGGCGGCAATATGGGCGTGCTCCTGCGCGCCTGGGTCTATGCACGCATGCTGGGAGGGAGGGGGATGCGGCGAGTGGCCGAATTTGCCACGCTCAACGCCAACTACCTGGCAGCGGAGTTGAAACGATCCGGCTTCGACCTGGCTTATCCCGAGCGCCGCGCCAGCCACGAATTCATCGTCACCCTGAAGAAGCTCAAGGACACCACCGGGGTTTCCGCCATGGATTTCGCCAAGCGACTGCTCGATTACGGCTTCCACGCACCCACTACCTACTTCCCCATGCTCGTGCCCGAATGCCTGCTGATCGAACCTAGCGAGACGGAAAGCAGGGAAACCCTGGATGCTTTCGTTGCCGCGATGGTCAAGGTACTGGAAGAAGCCCGGATGCAGCCGGAAATGGTGAAAGGCGCGCCCCACACGCTTCCCGTGCGCCGCCTGGATGATGTCAGGGCCGCGCGCGAACTCGACCTGACCTGGAAGCTCGGTTGAGCGGCGAAGAAGGTACGGCGGCGGAGAGTCATCACAAGGGCAAGACCGGCCTGAAGCGGGTCTGGAACGCCTTCTTCTACTCCATGGAGGGTTTTCGCGCTGCCTGGAAGCACGAAGACGCCTTTCGCCAGGAAATGGTACTGGCATTGGTCCTCATCCCCCTGGCGCTGCTGCTCGAACACGGCGGCCTGGGTCGTGCCATGATGATCGCCAGCCTATTACTGGTCCTGATCGTCGAACTCATCAACTCCGCCATCGAAGCCACGGTCGACCGCATCTCTTTGGAGAACCATCGCCTCGCCAAGCGGGCCAAGGACATAGGCAGTGCCGCAGTGCTCATCGCCCTGGTCAACGTGCTGGTGGTGTGGGGGCTGGTACTGCTCTAAGCGGCACCGACCCTACGCCGGCGGGGATGCCGGCGCCACGACCTGGTCGCGACCAGGCCGCGACCAGATTACTTAACCCGATTTCGGTATTCGCCGCTTACGCAATCGATCTCGATCTTGTCTCCGATTTCCACGAAGGCGGGAACCTGGATCGTGTGGCCGGTGGGTTTGATGCGGCATGGCTTGAGTACCTTGCCTGAGGTGTCGCCCTTGACTGCGGGTTCGGTGTACTCCACCTCACGCACCACGGAGCTGGGCAGGTTCACGGAGATCGCCTTGCTATCGTAAAACACAACTTCCAGGGGCATGCCGTCTTCCAGATAGGGCAGGGCGTCGGACATGTTGTCGGCCTCGATCTCGTACTGGTTGTATTCGGTGTCCATGAACACGTACATAGGATCGGCGAAGTAGGAATAGGTGCAGTCGCGGCGCTCCAGGTTGACGGAGTCGAATTTCTCGTCGGCCTTGTAAACCGTCTCACTGGCAGCACCGGTGAGCAGGTTCTTGAATTTCATCTTGACCACGGAGGAGTTGCGGCCGGATTTGGAGAATTCGGCCTTCTGTACGACCAGAGGGTCGTTGCCGACCATGATCACATTGCCGGCGCGTAGTTCTTGAGCGGTTTTCATGGGGAGAGCATCCTGGAAGACTAAAAAGCTCGATATTCTAGCAAATTGTCGATAAATTTCACCAAATTTGAGGCGAGATCATCTTGTTCGGCGAGTCGTCTGGCCCAGGTGCGCGCATGGACGGATAGCGTCGGCAGGGCGGCGATCCAACCGGGCCACAAGGCGCCGAGCGACTCCTCCCTATTCCATGTCTGCCAGGTCGCGCGCAGCAGGCTGGCGGTCTTGGGCGGCAGGCGCGCGCAGTACAGGTCGAGAAAGGCTGCGAGCTTGTCCATGTGCGCGCTCTCCTCCTGGCGATAGGCCTGCCAGATCAGGGGGCGCGCGGCGAATTGTGCGCGCACGAAAGAATCCTCGCCGCGCACGAAATTGAAATCGCAGGCCCAGAGCAGACGGTCATAGTCGTCCTGCGCCAACATGGGTAGAAGAAACACCCGGAGCCTGCCATGTTGCAGGATGTCGCCGGCCTGGGGATGGACAAACCAGGCGGTGATTTGCGCCGTGGCCTTTCCCTGCGGCACGACCAGATCGATAGGCCGATCGCTGCGGCTGCACGCATCCAGCAAGTCGGGAAGCGAACGGCATTCATAGCTGAATAAGGAGATGCGCAGAGCCTCTTTATCCGGTAATCCCAGTCCCGCCCAAAATTTGGATTGCGCCTGGGCCTCTTTCCGGAAGGTATCGCGTTCTCCGTAAAGCGTCGTCTCGCGGGTAAGCCCACCGCTTCCCGTGGTGTAGCCGGGCATAAAGAAATATTGGGTGAGTGGTAAGCGCGGATGCGGTGAAGGCAGGCCATGCACTCCCTCCACCCAATTCTCAGCGCTGAGGTACTCCAGGTTGATCCAGACCGGTGTGGGCGATTTCTTTGCCATGGCCTGGATGAATGCATCCGGTAAATCGCAGGCTAGCGCCTCAATGACCACACCCCCGGGTTCAACGGGTGGCAAGGGTGTCGTCCATCGCCGGATATCGACGCCGCGCAGTCTCTGGGTTGTGGCGTTGGGGTCCACTTCCGGACGTATGTGGTGAAAGGCCTGAAGGTCATCCACCCAGAGGCGCACGTCTATGCCGTATTGCGTCGCTAATTGGCTAGCCAGGCGCCAGGTAACGCCGATGTCGCCATAGTTATCGACGACGCTGCAAAAAATATCCCATTGGGATGATGTGGCGGGCACGATGCGTTGCATGGGATGCGAGCGCTGGCAATAAAAAAACCCGGGAAATTGCCCGGGTTTTTTAATCCAGCGGCGCGATCAGGAAACGCGACAATCCTCGATCGTCTTGCCCTGCGCTTCAAGGTTGCCCACCCAGCCGGGGCGGCGGCCACGCCCAGACCAGCCCACACCCGAGATCGGATCGCGATACTTCACGATACCGGAACCGGCGCGCTTGATTTTACCGGGGCGGGCGGGGAATAGATCGCTAGGCTCGATGCCATACTCCGACATGATGCTCCTGATTTCGGCCACTGCACCGGCCATTTCCTGTTTGCGGGCACCTTCTGCCTGACGCTTCAATCCCTCGATCTGGGACATCAATTCCTGATATGACGGCATGCTTGCTCCTTAGATATATAGACCCCGACTCGACGAGGTGCCCGCATGTTAATGGAAAATTTCGGATTGGGGAAGTGGAAATGTAAATTTTATGGTGTCGGTGATTGAATCAAATGGTCCAGAGTGTGGCGATGGCACGAAAACTGCGGCGGCAATACGTTCGACGCGCTGGCTTGGCCATGGCTCGATTGTGCCAGGGCGAGCCAACCGGCTCGGATAAAACACCCGCGTTCCTACAGTGATTCGCCCAGGGTTATTGCGGTGGGTTATGTGAGATAAGTAAGCTGTCGAAACCAATTTGGCTTACCACCGGGCTCCCTCACCCTGCCCTCTCCCGAAGAGGGTTCCACCCCCTTCCCCCTCCGGGGGAAGGGCCGGGGATGAGGGCCTGCGCCGGCAGCTTAATGAAGGCAAG
>CAISDD010000242.1 GCA_903883985.1 uncultured Pseudomonadota bacterium
CCGACGAGATCGCCGTCGGTTTCGGCCGCACCGGCACGATGTTCGCCTGCGAACAAGCCGTTCTCCCTCCCCCTCCGGGAGAGGTCCGGGGTGAGGGATCAAAGACCTCCGACATCGCCGACTTCCTCTGCCTGTCGAAGGGCATCACCGGCGGCTATCTGCCCCTGTCCTGCGTACTCACCACGGAGGCTGTCTACGCAGCGTTTTACGACGACGCCACGGCGCGCGGTTTCCTGCACTCGCATTCCTACACCGGCAATCCTCTTGCCTGTCGCGCTGCCCTGGCGGTGCTGGATATCTTCGAGGACGACGCGGTGATCGCGGCCAACCGCGCCAAGGCGGCCCGTTTCAGCGTGTTGCTGGGAGAAGTGGCAGTGCATCCGCGGGTGCACCACTTCCGTCACACCGGCATGATCTGGGCCTTTGACGTGATCGATGCCCCCCCAGACTTCTCCGCCGCATTTCACCTGCGCGCCCTGGAGCGCGGCGTATTCATCCGCCCGATCGGCGCGACCGTGTATTTCATGCCGCCCTACGTCATCGAAGAACCCGAGATGATTCTGCTGGCGCAAACCACACTCGCCTGCCTCTAGGGGCGCGCTGATTTATTCAATTCCGCTCATGGTTAGATAGGCTTACTACGAGCGTAATCAATAGCTTGCCGTTCATCCTGAGCTTGCCGTTCATCCTGAGCTTGTCGAAGGATGTAATCATCTGTTCTCTAGCGCGTCCCTGTTACCTTGGAGTATTTCATGTTTCGACCCTCCCTCTTGCTCCTGCTGGCCCTGCTCTCCAGTTCCCTTTGCGCCGCCGAGCCGACCCCGGATAAACGCGCACCACTACGCCTCAAGGCTCAGGAAAAAGCGCAGATCCATGCGGAAATGCGCATGTTCCTGAGCGTCACCCAGAAAATCGTGGCCGGTGTCGCCGCCAACGACATGAAGGCGGTGGCAGCGGCCGCGCACGAAGCCGGTATGGCATCCGCCGGCGACATGCCCGACAACGTGCGCGTCAAATTGCCCATGCCCTTCAAGCAACTCGGCCACGCCACTCATATGGCTTTCGACGACCTGGCGCGTGACGCGGAGAGCCTGGGCGACGCCAATCAGGCGCTGAAGCAACTGGGACTATCGCTGGACCACTGCACCGCCTGTCACGCCCTGTACCGCATCGAAACCCACTGACATGGATATCTTCAACATCTTCCACCTGGAAGCCTCGCGCCGCCTGCCGAGACTGCCACCCGAGCACCCCTGTTCGCGCCTGCATGGACATTCCTTTCGCATCGAGGTGCATGTGTCCGGGCCACTGGACGAGGAACTCGGCTGGGTATGCGACTTCGCCCAGGTGCAAGCCGCCTGGCAGCCCATCCACGCAGCGCTGGATCACCGCTGCCTCAACGACACCGAGGGTCTGGAGAACCCCACCAGCGAGCATCTCGCCATCTGGATCTGGGAGCGGCTCAAACCGGCCCTGCCCGGTTTGAGCCGTGTCGTGGTGATGGAAACCCACGCATCCGGTTGCAGTTACAGCGGGGAGTGAACGTAGGGCTTGGAACTAGCCGTCATGCTCGTAAACAGTAACTTCTCAATAAGTCACGGCATAGTGCGGTCAGCGCCCGTTCACGCGGGGTAGTGAGGTAACCCACCCCAGGAGAGCAGGTTGACTTGCCTGCGTCTTTGAAGCGAGTCCCTGTAGCGCAGCCATCCTTGCCTGCGTCTTTGAAGCAAGTCCCTGTAGCGCAGGCATCCTTGCCTGCGTCTTTGAAGCGAGTCCTTGTAGCGCAGGCATCCTTGCCAGCGTCTTTGAAGCAGGGCCTTCCCTGTAGCGCAGGCATCCTTGCCTGCGTCATTGAAGCGAGTCCCAGTAGC
>CAISDD010000243.1 GCA_903883985.1 uncultured Pseudomonadota bacterium
GCCCTGTTCGTCATGGACGTGGGCTACCAGAAGATCGCCATCACAGAAGCCAGCAAGCTGGGTATTCCTGTCATCGGCGTGGTCGACACCAACAACAGCCCGATCGGCGTGAATTACGTCATTCCCGGCAACGACGACTCCAACCGCGCCATCCGCTTGTATGCCCGTGGATTGGCCGACGCGATCCTGGAAGGCAAGACCCAGGTCATTGAGGAAATGGTCGCAGCGGGCGAAGACGAATACGTCGAAGTTGAGGAAGAAGCCGGCGCAGCGGCCGAGTAATTGCAATAACCTGGCGTGAGAATGCCGGGTCAAATTCTTTGAAACGCCCCGATGACCGGGGCGTTTTTCCATACGGACTACAGGAGATTCGAACATGGCGGAAATCACCGCGTCGATGGTTAAAGAGCTGCGTGAGCGCACCGACGCTCCCATGATGGACTGCAAAAAGGCGCTGACCGAAGCCGGCGGCGATATGCAAAAGGGCGAGGAAATCCTGCGCGTGCGTTTCGGCAACAAGGCCGCCAAGAGCGCAGGCCGGATCGCAGCCGAAGGGGTGGTCGCGATCAGGATCAGCGCGGACGGCAAGACCGCCGCCATGGTGGAGGTAAATTGCGAAACCGACTTCGTCGCCAAGAACGACGATTTCCTGGCGCTGACCGGCGCATTGTGCGAAATGGTGCTGAATCAGAATCCAGCCGACGTCGCCGCCCTGTCCAACCTGCCCTACAACGGTAAGAGTGTGGAAGAAACCCGCACCGAACTGGTCGGAAAAATCGGTGAAAACGTGTCCATCCGCCGTTTCGTGCGGCTCAATGCCACGGGCAAGTTCGCCAGCTACATCCATGGCAGCAGGATCGGGGTTCTGGTGGACATCGCCGGTGACGAGACGATTGCAAGAGACATCGCCATGCACATCGCCGCGTCCAAACCCAAGTCGCTGGATGCCTCCGGCGTGTCGCAGGATCTGATAGCCACCGAACGCCGCGTCGCCATCGAGAAGGCCCGTGAAAACGGGAAGCCCGAGGCCATGCTGGAGAAGATCGCAGAGGGCACGGTACAGAAATTCTTGAAGGAGGTCACTCTGCTATCGCAACCCTTCGTCAAGGACGACAAGCAGACCATCGAGCAGGTGCTGAAGTCCAGGAGTTCGCAGTGCCACGGCTTTGCCATGTTTGTCGTCGGCGAAGGCATCGAGAAGAAAGTCACCGACTTCGCCGCCGAAGTCGCTGCGGCTTCCAAGGTTTGCTGAGGAGCGGGTCGCCACTCGCTACCAGCTACTCGCCATGTACAAGCGCATATTACTGAAGCTTTCCGGTGAAGCCCTGATGGGGCCGGATGCGTTTGGCTATCACGCCGAGACGATGTCCAACATGGTCGCCCAGATCAAGGAAGTGGTTGAACTGGGCATACAGGTGGCAATCGTGGTGGGGGGGGGCAACCTGTTTCGGGGAGCGACCGGGGCTCTTTCCGGCATGAACCGGGCCACTGCCGACAGCATGGGCATGCTGGCCACGGTGATGAACGCGTTGGCCCTGAAGGATGGATTGATGGCCGCCGGCGTGGAAGCCCGCGTACAGACCGCCGTGAGCATCGCCCATGTCGGAGAATCCTTCGAGCGGGACGGCGCGGTACGCCACCTCGAAGCCGGTCGCGTGGTGATATTCGGGGGCGGTACCGGTAATCCCTTCTTCACCACCGACACCGCCTCAGCCTTGCGTGGTGCGGAAATTAACGCCGACCTGATGCTCAAGGCCACCAAGGTGGATGGCGTCTACACGGCCGACCCGAAGGAAGACCCGACTGCCACCCGCTACGAACAATTGACCTTCGACGAAGCGATTGCCCGGAATCTGGGCGTGCTGGACACTGCGGCGTTCGCGTTGTGCCGCGATCAGAAGTTGCCGCTGTGCGTGTTCAGCATCTTCAAACCAGGCGCATTGCGTCGCGTGGTGCTGGGCGGGGCGGAAGGCACCCGCGTCGTTCTGTAAACTAAAGGAGACGAGTACATGATCGCCGACATCAAGAAGTCCGCCGAGGACAAGATGAAAAAGTCGCTGGAAGCGCTCAAATCGGACCTGATGAAGGTCCGAACCGGGCGCGCCCACACCGGTATCCTCGATCACGTCATGGTGGATTACTATGGCTCGCAAGTGCCGGTGCATCAGGTGGCCAACGTCAGCCTGGTCGATGCCCGCACCATCGGTGTTCAGCCTTACGAGAAGAATATGGCCGGCAAGTTGGAAAAAGCGATACGCGACTGCGACCTAGGGCTGAACCCGGCCAATATGGGCGAAATCATCCGCGTGCCGATGCCGCCGCTGACCGAGGACCGGCGCCGCGACCTGATCAAGGTAGTCAGGGGCGAGGCGGAGAATGCCCGCGTCGCGGTGCGCAACATTCGCCGCGACGCCAATAGCCATCTGAAGGATCTGGTCAAGAGCAAGGAGGCTTCCGAGGATGATGAACGCCGTGCCATCGACGAAATCCAGAAGATGACCGACAAGTACATCGCGGAACTCGATCGCGCCCTGGCGGAAAAGGAAAAGGATCTGATGGCGGTTTGATGGTGCAACAAAAGTCGTGAGTGGCAAGCGGTAACACCGTATGCTCCAGCCACTAGCCACTAGCCACTCTCCACTCGCCACGCGCCCCATGCTCAAGCGCTATTTCAGCAGCACCCGCGAAATCCCCCCGTCGGCCAAGACGCCGCGTCACATCGCCATCATCATGGACGGGAATGGCCGCTGGGCAAAGAAACGCCTGCTGCCGCGAGTCGCCGGCCATGCCCAGGGCGTGGAACGGGTGCGCGACATCGTTCAGGCCTGCATCGAAAGAAACGTGGAATACCTGACGCTGTTCGCCTTCAGTTCGGAGAACTGGCGCCGCCCGGAAGAGGAAGTCTCGCGCCTGATGGAACTCTTCGTCATGGCACTGGAACGGGAGGTGGGCAAGATGCACCGCAATGGGGTGAACCTCAAGGTGGTGGGCGATCTCTCCCGGTTCGACCAACGTCTGCGCGATCTCATCACCCAGGGAGAACTGAAGACGGCGGGCAACCAGCGCATCACCCTCACCGTCTGTGCCAACTACGGCGGTCGCTGGGACATCCTCCAGGCCGCCAACCGCTGGCTGCAAGACCATCCTGGCGGCGAACTCTCCGAAGCAGCGCTTACCCCTTATCTTTCCATGCCCTACGCGCCCGAGCCTGACCTGTTCATCCGCACCGGCGGCGAGCAGCGCATCAGCAACTTCCTGCTCTGGCAACTGGCCTACAGCGAGTTGTATTTCACCGAGAGCCTGTGGCCGGACTTTGATGCCCAGGCGCTGGATCTGGCCATCGCCTCTTTCCAAAAACGCGAGCGTCGCTTTGGCCGCACCAGCGAACAACTCGTCGAGCGCTAAACAGCGCATCCTCACCGGCACGGTCCTCGGTGGAGTGGCGCTGTCTGCCCTGCTGGGTTTGCCCACACCCGCCTGGGGCGCCCTGATGCTGGCAGTCATCTGCCTGGGTGCCTGGGAATGGGCCGCGCTGGTGAAGTTCTCCCCGCTCGTGCGACTGGCCTATGCCCTGGCCACACCATTACTCGCGCTGGCCCTGTACTACACCGTCCCCAAGGAGGCGGTTGCGCTTGTGTCGTTGCTGCTGTGGCTGTTTCTGATACCCCTCTGGCTAGCGCGCGCCTGGTCCGTTCCCGGCGGCAGCGGTGGCGCCCTGCTCGGCTGGTTGTTGCTGATTCCCACCGCCTATGCCTCCGCGCAACTGCACGCCTCTTCGCCAAAATTGCTGCTGGCCTGCATCCTGCTCGCCGTCATCGCCGACAGCGCCGCCTACTTCAGCGGTCGCCGTTTTGGCCGCCACAAGCTCGCACCCCGCATCAGTCCTGGAAAATCCTGGGAAGGTGCGATCGGCGCGGGTCTGGCTGTGACTATCTATGCGTTGGGGTTCGGGTTTTTCGCGCTCCGGCCGGTCGGCCGCGGCGCGTTGCTGCTGGGATTCGCCCTCGCCCTTTTCGTGGCCAGCATCCTGGGCGACCTGTTCGAGAGCCACGTCAAACGCCAAGCCGGAATCAAGGACAGCGGCAACTGGCTGCCTGGTCACGGCGGCGTGCTCGACCGCATCGACAGCCTCACCGCCGTCCTCCCCCTGGCCCTGTGCTTCCTGCTCCTATGGCAAAAAATCTAACCATCCTGGGTGCCACCGGCACTATAGGCGTAAATACCCTGGACGTAGTCGCCCGCAATCCCGAAAAATTCCGGGTGGTCGCTCTCACCGGCCAGAATCAGATCGAGAAGCTGGCTTTGCAATGCCGCCAGTTCCAGCCACGCTACGCCGTAGTGCTGGAATCCGACAAGGCGAGCGCGCTGCAAGCCCTGCTCACCGACACTGCGACCGAAGTGCTCGCCGGCATGGAAGCCCTGGAGTTCGTCTGCGCCCTGCCGGAAATCGACACGGTCATGGCTGCCATCGTCGGTTCCGCCGGCCTGAGACCGGCACTGGCCGCGGCTCGCGCGGGCAAGCGGGTGTTGCTGGCGAACAAGGAAACCCTGGTCATGGCCGGGCGCTTCTTCATGGAAGCGGTGCGCGGACACGGCGCCACCTTGTTACCAATCGATTCCGAGCACAACGCCATATTCCAGTCGCTGCCGGCAAATTACGACGGCGATTCGGCCAGACACGGTGTGCGCCGCATCCTACTGACCGCCTCGGGTGGGCCATTCCGCACCCGCGCGGTGGAGACACTCAAGGCCGTCACGCCGGAAGAAGCCGTGGCGCACCCCAACTGGGTGATGGGCAAGAAAATCTCGGTGGACTCCGCCAGCATGATGAACAAGGGACTGGAGGTAATCGAGGCACACTGGCTGTTCAATGCCAGGCCGGAGCAGATCGAGGTGGTGATCCATCCACAGAGCATCGTCCACAGCATGGTGGAATACCTCGATGGTTCCGTGCTGGCGCAGTTGTCCAATCCGGACATGCGCACCCCCATCGCCCATTCTCTGGCCTATCCGGAACGGGTCGAGGCCGGCGTGAACTGGCTGGACCTGGCAAAACTGGGTAGCCTCACTTTCGAGGCGCCCGACTTTGCCCGCTTTCCTTGCCTGAAGCTGGCCTACCAGGCGCTCGCAGCCGGTGGCGCCGCCACCGCCGTCCTCAATGCAGCCAATGAAGTGGCCGTCGCCGCCTTCCTCGATCGGCGCATCCCCTACCTCGGCATCGCCGCCAGCCTGGAGAGCGTTCTCGGCCGCCTCACCGGCTTGCCCGCTGAATCGCTGGAAGACCTTATGGCCGCCGATGCCGCTGCGCGCCGGGAAGCGCAGACGTGGGTGGATCGCGAATCGGGTATGGCGAGTCGCTAGCGCTACTCGCTTCCCATGCTCACCCTCGCCGCCTTCCTCTTCACGCTGGCCGTACTCGTCGTATTCCACGAGTTCGGGCACTTTTGGGTCGCGCGCCGCATGGGCGTCAAGGTGCTGCGCTTCTCGGTCGGCTTCGGCCAGGTCATCGCCAGTCACCGCGATGGCCACGGCACGGAATGGGCGTTTGCTGCCATTCCCCTGGGCGGCTATGTGAAGATGCTCGACGAACGCGAAGGCAGTGTCGCCAAAGAGGAACTCGATCAGGCCTTCAACCGCAAGCCACTGGCTGCACGCGCGGCCATCGTCGCGGCGGGACCACTCGCCAATTTTCTCCTCGCCATCCTGCTGTTCTGGGGCCTGTTCATGGCGGGCGTGCCCATCCAGAAGCCCGTGGTCGGCAATCCCACACAGGGCAGTGCTGCACAAGCGGCCGGCGTACATGGCGCCGTAAGCATTACTCGTCTCAACGACGTGGCCATCGCCAGCTGGCAGGATCTGCACTGGCAGGCGCTGAAGGAAGTGCTGCGCGGCGAGCCCTTGCGCATCGAAACCGTGGACGGGCGCGGCATTCTTACCCGGCATGTGCTGGCCCTGCCGCGTCACTCCGAGGCGCTGGAACAAGCCCCGCTGGAAACCTTGGGGTTGGTGCACTATTTGCCGCCGCTGCCACCGGTGCTGGGCGACGTCAATCCGGATGGTATCGCGGCCCACGCAGGACTGCGACGCGGAGACCGGATTTTGCGCATCGACGGGGTCGCCATGACCACCTGGGAGCAGGTGGTCGAGACCATCCGCCGCTCACCCGAGCGCCGCTTGCGGATGAGTCTGGAACACGGCAAACAAACGCGAGAATTGACGCTGACACCGGCCAGCGTAGTCGACGCTTCTGCCCGCATCGGTCGCATCGGCGCGGGCCCCTGGTTCGATCCGGCCCTGCTCGCCACCTTGCAGGGCAATGTCCGTTACGCCCCGCTGCCGGCCCTGCGCCATGCGTTGGCGCGGACCTGGGATCTGACCACCTTCAGCCTGGAGATGCTCGCGCGCATGGGCTCGGGCCAGTCTTCGCTGAAAAACCTCTCGGGGCCGCTGACGATTGCCGACTACGCGGGCCAGTCCGCGGCATCGGGCGTGGGCAGCTTTGTCGCTTTTCTCGCCCTGCTCAGCGTCAGCCTGGGTGTGCTCAACCTGCTCCCCGTGCCGTTACTGGATGGCGGGCACTTGCTGTATTATCTCGCGGAATTTTTAACTGGCCACCCCGTTCCCGATCGCATCCAGGAAATCGGCCAGAAGATAGGCATGGGCCTGCTGGGCCTGCTCATGTTCTTTGCCTTTTACAATGACTTGAGCCGGCTATTTTGATTACGCCGGAAGAGAAAAAATAATGCACGCGTTCCGCCACAGCCTGATCTTCCTTGCCTTGATCGCCACTCAGGCACAGGCTTTCGAGCCCTTTCAGGTCAAGGACATCCGTGTCGAAGGCATCCAGCGTACCGAGGCGGGTACCGTGTTCAGCTACCTGCCGGTGAAAGTCGGCGAGACGCTTACCCCAGACATGGCAGCCGCCGCGATCAAGGCGCTCTATGCCACCGGATTCTTCAAGGATGTCCGACTCGAGACCCAGAGCGGTGTGCTCGTGATCAGCGTGGAAGAACGCCCCGCCATTGCCAGTGTGGATTTTTCCGGGTTGAAGGAATTTCCCAAGGATGACATCAAGACCAGTCTTAAGCAGTTGGGGCTGGCCGATGGCCGCATCCTCGACCGTTCCCTGCTGGACAAGGCAGAGCAGGAACTCAAGCGCCAGTACTACAACCGCGGCATCTACTCGGTCGAGGTCAAGGCGACCACGACCCCGTTGGAGCGCAACCGGGTAGCAGTGAATTTCGACGTCACCGAAGGCGACGTCGCCAAGATCCAGGCCATCGAGATCATCGGCGCCAAGGCCTTCAAGGAAAAGGAACTGCTCGATCAGTTCACCCTGCGCACGCCAGGCATGCTGACCTGGTGGAC
>CAISDD010000244.1 GCA_903883985.1 uncultured Pseudomonadota bacterium
AGGATGCCTGCGCTACAGGGACTCGCCAGGGCTTCTTCAACCTGCCTGGGGTGGCTTACATCACTACCCCGCGTGAACGGGCGCTGACCGCACTATGCCGTGACTTATTGAGAAGTTACGAGATCGTGATGCGGGCGTAGCGTCGCTTTCCAATCTGGGCCGTGACCGTAACCCCCACTTTCAGCACCCAAGCCTTTTCCGTGACCTTCACACCGTCCAGCTTCACACCCCCCCCCGCGATGCTGCGGATCGCCTCCGAAGTGCTGGGAACCAGGCCTGCGAGCTTGAGTGCCTGGATCAGGGGCAGGCCTTCGGGGGGGGCGGGCAGCGTGTATTCGTCCATGACCTCGGGCAGAACGCCCTGACGGAAGCGGGCTTCGAAGTCGCTTAATGCGACCACTGCCGCTTGGCGATCATGGAAACGCGTGACGATCTCCTGGGCGAACATCACCTTGATGTCACGCGGATTTCGCCCCTCGTCCACCTCCTTCTTCCACTGCCGAACGACACTCAGCGGCTCGAAAGAGAGCAACTCGATGTAGCGCCACATCAAGGTGTCGGACACCGACATGAGCTTGCTGAATTGATCAAACGCCGGCTCATCGACGCCGATATAGTTGCCCAGGGACTTGGACATCTTGTTGACGCCATCCAATCCCTCCAGCAAGGGCATAGTGAGGATGCACTGCGAGGGCTGGCCGTAATGGCGTTGCAACTCACGGCCCATGTGCAGGTTGAACTTCTGATCCGTCCCTCCCAGCTCCAGGTCGGCCTTGAGGGCTACGGAGTCATAGCCTTGAATCAGGGGGTAGAGAAACTCATGGATGGCGATGGGCTGGCCATTGGCGTAGCGCCTGGAGAAATCATCGCGTTCGAGCATGCGCGCCACCGTATGCTTCGCCGCCAACTTGATCATGTCGGCCGCGCTCATGGCCCCCATCCAGCGAGAGTTGAATTCCACCTCGGTCCTGGCCGGGTCCAGTATCTTGAACACCTGAGACTGGTAGCTGCGCGCGTTCAGCTCGACCTGCTCCTGGGTAAGCGGCGGTCGCGTCGTATTCTTTCCGGTGGGATCCCCGATCATGCCGGTGAAATCGCCGATCAGAAACACAGCCTGGTGCCCCAGATCCTGTAGCTGCCGCAGTTTATTGAGCAGCACGGTATGACCCAGGTGCAAATCCGGTGCGGTGGGATCGAATCCGGCTTTCACCCGAAGTGGGCGACCGGTTTTCAGTTTCGCGACCAGTTCGGCTTCGACCAGTAGCTCGTCGCAGCCGCGCTTGATGGTTTCAAGGGCGTCTTCGATAGAAGGCATGGGAACCAGCATAAGGAGGAAGGGAGACATCGTGATGCGAACTCCAAGTCCGGATGACCCGGACCTGGCAAGCTCGCTCGTATTCTGGTGCCGGCGGCGAGACTCGAACTCGCACGACTTTCGTCACTGCCCCCTCAAGACAGCGTGTCTACCAATTTCACCACGTCGGCATTACGCGGCAGGTTCCAGGAACCTGCCGAAAAACTCATTTCGGGATTGTGCCCGATTTATCCAGCGGACCCGGCATAGAATGCGGGACCACAGGGACCACGCGCTGGGCGACCGGCTTGCCCGTCGCGCTGTGGCCAGAAAAATAGGTCAGAGTCATGCTGGTCAGAAAGAAGCCTGTAGCCAGCACAGCGGTCGTGCGCGACAGGAAGTTGGCCGATCCGGTCGCGCCAAACAGGCTACCGGAGGAGCCACTACCGAATGCCGCACCCATGTCGGCACCCTTGCCATGCTGCATCAGCACCAGACCGATCAGGGCCATCGCCACCAGCACATGAACGATCCAGACAAGAAATTCCATGTTGTTTCCTTAACCCTTAACCAGCCCGGCAAATCGCCAGGAAATCGTCCACATTCAAAGCCGCACCGCCGATGAGGCCACCGTCGATATCCGGCTGGCCCAGCAACTCGACGGCGTTATTGGGTTTCATGCTGCCCCCGTACTGTATCACCAGACCCTCGGCCACACCGGCATCCAGCGCGCGCACCTTGGCGCGTATGAAGGCATGCACCGCCTGCGCCTGCTCCGGGCTAGCGGTCACGCCCGTCCCGATCGCCCAGACCGGCTCATACGCCACGACCGCACGGGCCAGCGAGGCCACGCCACACTTTGCGATCACGGCATCCATCTGCCGCGACACCACGTCTTGCGTCACACCGGCTTCGCGCTCGGCCAGTGTCTCGCCGACGCAAAAGATCGGGGTCATGCCGGCAGCCTGCACGGCCGCAAATTTATCCGCGACCAGGCCATCCGTCTCTCCGTAAATCGCGCGGCGCTCGGAATGACCGACGATCACGTAAGCGCAGGAAAAATCCTTCAGCATGGAGGCACAGACCTCGCCGGTAAAAGCGCCTTTCGCCTCCTGACTCACATTCTGCGCACCCCAGGCGATGGGCGTACCCTGTAGCCTGGACTGGACCTGTGCAAGATAGGGGAAGGGCACGCATACTGCCACACCCGCCTTCACGTCCGCCATTCCGGCCAGTAGTCCGGACAAAAGCGCTTCGTTTTCGGACAGACTGCCATGCATCTTCCAATTGCCGGCGACCAGTTTGCGACGCATCGGGTTTCCCCCCTTAAAAAAGGCGTCGAATCATAAGGGGGAAAGCGCCGCAGGTCAATCCGTTCTTGCAACTGCTCGAAATCACCCCGGCCATGCTCGGCTGTAACGAAAGATACACACTTCGCTGTCACATTCACGAGCCATGCCCGCCGTTCGCTCTGTCTTCATATCGGATGTCCATCTGGGCACCCGCGCCTGTCAAGCCGACAGCCTGCTCGCCTTCCTGCGCGAGTACCCCGCCCGCCACCTCTTCCTGGTGGGAGACATCATCGATTTCTGGAGCATGAGCCGTGGCATCCACTGGAGCCCGGCGCAGAACACCGTGATCCAGAAGGTGCTCAGGCGCGCTCGCCATGGTGAACGCGTCGTGTTCGTCCCGGGCAACCATGACGAGGCGCTACGCGATTACTGTGAAACGGCCTTCGGCGAGATCCGGGTGGAACGCGAATGGATACACGAGGCCGCCGACGGTCGCCGCTTCCTGCTCGTCCATGGTGACGACTTCGACCAGGTTACGCGCCATCACCGCTGGGTCGCACTCCTGGGCGACGCCGCTTATAACCTGCTGGTGAGCCTCAATGGCTCGCTATCCTGGCTGCGCCGCCAACTTGGCGTCAGCGGCTACTGGTCGCTGGCGGGTTACGCCAAAAGGCGGGTGAAGACGGCCTTGCAGTTCATCTTCGATTTCGAGGATACCCTCATCCGCCACGTTCGTGAACGCGGCCTGGATGGCGTCATCTGCGGCCATATCCACTGGGCGGCGCTGAAACAGATCGACGGCCTGACTTATGCCAATTGCGGCGACTGGGTGGACTCCTGTACCGCCATCGTCGAACACGAGGATGGCCG
>CAISDD010000245.1 GCA_903883985.1 uncultured Pseudomonadota bacterium
GTCTCGTCACCTCGTCGATAGGGTTGCCGTGCCTTATTGAGAAGTCACATGGCGCCGTGGTATCTTGCTCATGCTACACGCCTTTGGTCGTCCGCGGGCGCGTCGGTGGCGCCTTCATCCTGTATTCCGCTGTTCTGGGTTTTTCACGAAATAAGCATTAAACATGCCGGATAAGTAATGTCGCATAACTTGCCTTCATTAAGCTGCCGGCGCAGGCCCTCATCCCCGGCCCTTCCCCCGGAGGGGGAAGGGGGTGGAACCCTCTTCGGGAGAGGGCAGGGTGAGGGGAGCCCGGTGGTAAGCCAAATTGGTTTCGACAGCTTACTTAGGGTGGGGCGAAAAGCGTGTAAATGCGCGTAACCCAGATCGCCGTGCCCGATTGTCTATGGCTATGCACGGGTGTGGTGCGCAGACGAAAAAACACCCGGAGCCCTTGCGGGTCCGGGTGCGGGACGCTTGTGTCGTTTACTTGGCTTGCGGCGCGGCAGGCATCATCTGCAGCAGTTTCATCAGCATGGCGGGGTCGATCATGGGCATGGCCTGAGCGCTGGGCATGCTCATCATCTGGCCCCAGGGGGCGTAGGTGTTCGGGTTCATGCCGGCACCCATCCAGTTCGTGTACATGCTGGGGTTCATGGGCGCCATCATGGTGTTCATCGCCGCAGGGCTCATGGGAGCGCTCATCCAGTTGCCGTACATGGCGGGGTTGAGCAATTGCGAGCCCATACCCATCATTTGCGGGCTCACGGGGGCCATCATCATGTTCTGGAGATTGGCCGGGTTCATGCCCTGGCTGAGCATGGCCATGGCGAACTTGGGATCAATGCCCGCAGCCATCCACTTCATGGCGATGGAAGGGTCCACGAATTGCATGTAGTTTTGCATGCTGGCCGGATTCATCATGCCGGAGAGCATGTGCAAGGTGGTGTTGGGGTCCATGCCTTGCTGCATCATGGCCATAGAGGTGGCCGGGTTCATCATGGCGTTGCTCCACTGCGCAAAGACGGCCGGATCCTTGAAGGCGGCGGCATTCTGGGTGGGGTCGAGCATTTTCCCAGCCCACGCCTGCGGGGTGGCCGGTACGGCGGCAGTAGCAGCAGCGGTGGCGGGGGCTGTGTCGGCGGCGTGGGAAAGGCCGGACAATGCTAACGCTGCGAACAGGATGGACATGCGAATCATGGACTACTCCAATTGGGTGGGTGGTGTGCGAGACCCGCAAGACGCGGGCTCATCATGCTAGGCGCTCGCGGTGGGAAAGGGGCGCCGCTGCGGTTTTCTTTGATTCAAGCCAGGAATCCGGCAAATAGCCGAATATTTTGCCGACTGTCTGCCAGATGGAGCATGAGCCTGGCGGAATTGGCCTGCAGGAGAAGCAAAGCCCGCTTCTGGATGCCGCTCCTCCGAAAGATGTGCGGCGTCGGAACTACTTCTTCTTGGCCGTTTTCTTGACGACGACGGGGTTGGCGGCGGCAGTTAGGGCTGCACCGGCCTTGAAGCGTACCACTTTCTTGGCGGCGATCTTCATTTCCTTGCCAGTCTGGGGATTGCGACCGGTGCGGGCTGCACGATCCTGGACGCTGAAGGTGCCAAAGCCGATGAACTGCACGCTTTCGCCCTTGGCGACGGACTGGGTGATGGCTTCGATTGCGGCACTGATCACGGCACCGGCATTGGCTTTGGTAACTTCGGCTTTCTCGGCGACGGCGTCGATGAGTTCTGTCTTGTTCATGCATGTCTCCTGGTGATGGTAAGGGGCCACAAGCGGGCGGTCGTAGTCTAGTGCAAGCTTGGCCCTTGCGGGACAGGTCTTCCCCATTTCTTGCCACATTTCAACCATACGCAAGTCCTCGTTATCCCGGCCTGGCGCAGACCGATCTTCTTGTTAGAACAATATTGATGTGTCAATCTGTATTTTTAATCAATCCACTCCAGACGACGGTTACACGCGGAGGTTCGCCGGCTGGGTCAAGCCGTGCTTGCCGGCCTGTGGCAGAAGGGACTGCAGGCTGCTTGCCAGTTGAGTGTGGCGTATCGGCTTGGCAATGTGGGCGTCAAAGCCCGCCGCCAGAATTTGTGCACCGTCACCGCGTTCGTGCGAGCAGATCAGCGCTAGAAGCGGGATGTGCGCACTTTCCGGATTGGCACGCAGCTTGCCGGCCAGCGCGGAACCATTCATGCCTGGCATCTGGCTGTCGATGAGGATGACATCGATCGACCTGGCTGCGGCCAATTCACCATGCACCAGCGCGAGTGCCTCCAGCCCTGAGCCGGCGAGCAACGGTTGGCCGTCGAATTCGCGCAGCATCCGCTCCAGGATCAGCCGGCTGCTGGCGTTGTCGTCGACCACCAGGATGCGTCGTCCAGAGGCGAAGCGGGAAGTCGTTACTGTGCCGAAATCCTGGACCACGAAAGGCAGGCTGAACCAGAACAAGGAACCACTGCCTACATGGCTTTCCACACCGATTTCTCTCGCTTCGCCGCCCATGAGCTCGACCAGGCGTTTGACGATGGACAGGCCCAGTCCAGTGCCGCCGAACTTCCGGGTCATGGAACTATCGGCCTGCGTGAAGGGCGTGAAGAGTATGGCCTGAACTTCCGGCGGCATGCCGATGCCGGTGTCCCTGACCTCGAAACGCAGTCGCGCACGCCCGTCTGGCAGGCTGTTCTGGAATCGCACACCGACCGCAACCTCGCCCGTGCTGGTGAACTTGACGGCATTGCCAACCAGGTTGAACAACACCTGGCGCAGGCGCCCTGGGTCGCCACGCAGGTGCTGCGGTACCTCCTCCCCGATCTGGCAGAGGAATTCCAGACCTTTCTGCTCGGCGTTCAGCGCCATCACCTCGGCGACTTCATGGATCAGCGTGTGCAGGTCGAAGTCGATGATTTCGATATCGAGCTTGCCGGCGTCGATTTTCGAGAAATCGAGAATGTCGTTGATCACAGTAAGCAGGGAATGGCCGCTGTGCAGGGCGATCTCGGCGTATTCGCGTTGTTCTTCATCCAGTTCTGTGGTGAGCAGGAGTTCGGTCATGCCCAGCACGCCATTCATCGGTGTGCGGATCTCATGGCTCATGTTGGCGAGGAATTCGGATTTCGCCTTGGTCGCGCGTTCGGCGATGGCCGTCTTCTCCCCCAGTTCTTCCATGGTCAGGCGCAGCACTTCGGTGCGTTCCTGGACGCGTTGTTCGAGTTGCATATTGAGCGCGCCCAGGGCCGCTTCGGCCCGGTTCCGCTGTTCCAGGCCGCGTTGCAGGGCTTGCAGCAACGCGTTCATGTTGCCGACCAGTTCGCCGAATTCATTGTCTTCATGGTACTCCGGGACCGGTAGCGGTATCGCGGCAGGGGCTGCGGGGTCGAGTGCTACGATGCGGCGTGACAGGGTCACCAGGGGCTGCAGTATGGTCCAGTAAAAAATCACGGACAGCAGCAGACTGAGCAGCGTGACCCAGAAAAGGCCCAGCAGGATCTTTTTCAGCACGAGGGCCAGGAAGCGCTGGCCAATCACGGTCGTATCCAGGTGAATCTCGATCTGCCCGACTGCGGCGGTCTCTCCGCCCAGATCGTGGTAGGTGAGGCCGATACGCTGCAAGGTCATGCCCGTCAGCAGTCTCTCGCCCAGCCAGCTGCTTTCATTTTGGGCGCGGCTGCGGCTGGCCAGAGACTTGCCGAAGTTGTCGCGCAGCAAAACCTCGGAAATCTCGTCGTTATTGAGCAGGCCCGCAGCCACATTGTCGGCCTGACTGGTATTAAGCTGGAACGCAGCCTCCGCGGCGCTGGCGCGCACCAGTTCGAGGTTGCGGGTGGTCGACTCCAGCACCTGCTCGCGCCAGGCCTGCCATTGGGAAGCCGTTTCAATGGCGCCCATCGCCAATCCAACCAGGACTGCGAAGCCCAGGGTGATGGCCAATTGCCTGGCGGCGAGTCCACGCCAGATGGGGATGCCGCGTAACAACCGTGCGATTCTGCCCATGTCGTTTACGGGAATATTTTGGCGGGGTGCGAGAGGGTCATCAATTTCCTGTCACCCCTTTCTCGACGCCATAGCGCTGCTTGAGCGTACCCACCAGGGTGCGGTTGGCGCGCATCCAGGCGTTGAAGTCACGCACAAGTTCCGGGTGCTTGATGGAAGAGAGATAGTAGTCGTCGCGGCTGTATGGCAGGCTTGGATCGAACGTCAGGGCGTCGGGCTGTTTCAGGACATGGTCCAACTCGTAGTGGATCACGGCCACGCTGGCATAGACCCCGTCCACGCGGCCGATCAGTGTCTGGCGTACCAGGGCCCCAAGGTCGAAATTCTCCGATAAGTCGGTCTTTCCAGCCTTGATTCGGTCCAGCCAGGCCCATGGGGTGAAGCCTCCCATCGTGCCTAGCACTTTCACAGCGTTCACGCCGAGGCCCCGGCGCTTGGGGAGTACGCTGCAGCCGTCGATGTACGCCATCACCGGCTCGCTGTAGGTGATGGTCTTCCCCACCCGCTCGCCCTTCTTCCAGTCGGGGTTGTCGGGGAATTTGAAATCCACCTGGCCGCCGAAGTATGAGGCATAGAGGCGCGGAACCGGCAGGGCGCGGTAATTGACCTGGAAGCCGCGGTCCCGTGCCCAGGCGTCGAGCAGGTCGCGCGCAAAACCCTTGTAAACTCCGTTTTCAAAGGCGTAGGCGGGCAGATAGTACTGGTTCTCGACGCCGATTTGCAGAACTTCCCTGGCCCCAGCCAGGGTGGGCCAGAACATCAAGGCAAGTAGCAGCAGAGGAAAGCGCCTCATGGGCACTCCTGGACGGGGGTTACACGGGGCTAGTATCGGCCGATTAATTCACGAGCTTGAGCGAAATGTTGCAACTACA
This sequence comes from uncultured Pseudomonadota bacterium, assembly GCA_903883985.1. Classification (GTDB taxonomy): domain Bacteria; phylum Pseudomonadota; class Gammaproteobacteria; order Burkholderiales; family Thiobacillaceae; genus PFJX01. The sequence goes on from CAISDD010000245.1 coordinate 4,846, forward strand.
TAATACTCGCGTGGTGCGCCTGGTGTTTCTGGCAGCGTCCTGTCTGGCCCCGCTCCCCGTCGCCGCGCTGGAATGGTCCGCTACGGAAATCGAGCTTCTGCACAGCTCGCATTTCCGCGAGCCGTTCAATCCCCACGAAGTCAGCAAAAACATCCTCACCTTTCAGCATGCCGACGGCTTCAGTCTGGGCCGCAACTTCATGTTCGTGGATTTGGCTAAGTCGGGAAGCCAGGAGCGCGACCTTTCGGATAACCCGGAGTCCCCCAGTGATGTTTACGCCGAGGCCTACACCACGCTGTCTTGGTCCAGGTTGACCGGGAAAACGGCAGGCGCAGGTCCGCTGCGCGATGTCGGCCTTACCGCCGGTGTCAACGTCGGCGACAAGGAGAGCCAGTTCCATCCCCAAACCCGTGTATTCCTGGCGGGTGTTACCGTGGATCTCGCCGTGGCGCGTGGATTTTTCAACGTCGATCTGCTGGGCTATTGGGACCACAGTTGCAATAACGCGGGCTGTCCTGGTTACCGGCCCAGCTATCAGATCACGCCTTCCTGGATGTTGCCTTTCAGTGTGGGACAAGTCGATGCCGAATTCGCCGGGTTCATCGACTTCATCGGCTCGCGTGGCGCCGGCACTGTGTATCAGGTGCTCAGCCAGCCTCAATTGCGCATCGACATAGGAAGGCCCTTCGGCCGCAAGGGCCGGCTCTATGCCGGCATCGAGTACCAGTACTGGCGCAACAAGTTCGGTGATGACGGCGTCAACGAAAGCCACCCCCAGCTATTGCTGGTATGGAAATTCAGGTAACTCTCAAGATTCCAGCCGGCTGTTTTCAAAGACGCAGGCAAGGATGCCTGCGCTACAGGCAAGGCCTCGCCGGTGCTTCCAACCTGCCCTCCTGGGGTGGGTTACATCGCTACTGCTGCCGTATTTCTCCTTCCCCTTGAAGGGGCGGAGATTGCTGTGCTTGTTTTAGATGATCGCTTCGACCTGAGCCGTTACAAATTCTGAGCACCCCCGAGTGTCGTATTCTTGAATGGGCCGTGCTTACAGCGCCGGACGCATCGTGGCGCGCTCATCCGGGTCGAATTCGGCGCGCACCGCGTCGAGTGCGTCCTTGAGGGTTTCCTCGGAAAGCTCATTGAGGCTTTCCGCCAGGACCTCGGCGGCGTCTATGGTGTCCTGATCATCGGGAAGATTGTCGGAATCGAGGTTGGCCACCAGCACCGCGGCGGCTCCGCAGACCTGAAGCAATTTCTGGCGTTCGGCCATCAATAGCTCGACCTCTTCTCTCAACAGGCGAACTTCCTGGTCGTTCAATGCGTGGGTGGTCATGGCAAGCCTCGGGAAGTGTTCGGGAGTGGGGACGTGGGATAATACCGCGACCTTCCTTCTCCCAGATACTCGTGCTGCGTCCTGTCCAACTCGATCCCAGTCTCATCGGCCAGTCCTTGCCCTGGGATGTTTGCAGCGAGTCCGGCGTTTTGATCGCTGCGGGCGGTTTGGTGGTGGCTGATGTGGCGCATTTCCAGAGGATCACCTCGCGAGCGCTGTTCCGCGAAGGGGAAGGGGGGATGGGCGATGCGCCGCTCGCTCGCCTGGTCGAGATGGCGACTCAGGTCGAGGCCAGCCTGAAGGACCCTCAGGTGGCCGCGCTGCGTATCCTGGTGCGCGCGTTGCTCGCCTTGCTGCGCCACGATGCCGATGCCTGTCTGGGCTATGCCTGCCTGGTGCAACTAGCGCGCCCCGGCGTCGGTCATGCCCTGCGCGTGCTGTTCATCGCCGAGTTGCTCGCGGAGCAACTCGATTTCTCCGAGGCCGAACAGGAGAGCCTGGCCGCTGCGGCGCTGACCATGAATCTTGCCAGTCTCGATCTGCATGATCGCTTGCATGGCTACGCCGGTGAGGTCAGTGTGCCCGACCGGGCGGCATTGCGCGCTCATCCGCAAGCCAGCGCCGACTTGCTGGTGCGGATCGGCGTCGACGACCCCCTATGGCTGGATGCAGTGCGCCAGCATCACGAGAACCTGGATGGCAGCGGTTATCCCGCCGGTCTTTCGGCGGGAGCGATTTCCCTGCCGGCCCGTCTGTTGCGGGTGGTGGATTATTACTGCGCCAAGATCGGCGGGCGCAATTACCGGCCACCAAGATCGGCGAGTTTTGCTTTTCAGGAACTGTTCGGCCGGGAAAGATCGCGCATGGACAGCCAGATGGCGGGAATGCTGCTGCGCCGCCTGGGCATCTACCCACCCGGCACCCTGGTGCGCCTGGCCAATCGTGAGACTGCCTGCATCGCCCGCCGTGGTCAGGGCGGGGTGGCGCGCTGGGCGGTGAGCGTGCTGGATGCGCGCGAAAGGGCGCTGGTGCCGCAGCAGGTTCGTGATCTGAACGCACGCAACCACGCCATCATCGGTACGGCCGACCGCCAGCCTGGATGGCCGAAGATCAACTGGATGGCGATTTGGGGGTATGGATGAACCTTGATTCCTCAGTCGTGCGCCTTCGATCACGCTCACCCTTTGGGTGAACCCGCGTGACCTCGGCAGGAGCGGGCTTACCGGCGAATGGATGCGTCGCCGGCTTGCAAGTGTTGCCATCGCGGGCAAGCCCGCTCCCACACCTGCGTCCACTTCTGTGACTGGCATGTCGTGAGCCTTGTGGGAGCCGGCTTGCCGGCGAATGAAAGCCCCGTAGGGAGGAATGCCGTTTATTCCGCCCTACGGGACTTGACCATCCAGTCAGCAAACGCCATTAGGGACGGTGACCATACTCACTTAACGACCCGAATTGGTGCAATTAAGGACGAAAACGCCCCTACTTGGGGCGTTATTTCTTGCCTGAGTGTAGTGCCGCACCGTCATATGGCTAGTGTCGGACCGGAAGCCGTTCCGGACTTCGACGATCATTTGCAATTATATCAATGAGTTGAGTGTTTTATTGAACATGCATGGAACGTCGCGACTTTCTGGTGCTCGACGCCCTATATGAAGGCACGACTCTTGCTTACAGAACCCCCGTTTTTCTGGAGATCACTATGGATGCAATGAAATCGGGCGCGGACGTACTTTTTATCTTGTTGGGAGCCATCATGGTGCTGGCGATGCATGCCGGCTTCGCCTTTCTTGAACTGGGCACGGTGCGCAGGAAGAACCAGGTCAATGCCCTGGTGAAGATACTCACTGACTTCTCCGTGTCCACCATCGCCTACTTCTTCATCGGCTATGGCATCGCCTACGGGGTCGACTTTCTGAGCGGCGCGGGTCACCTGGTACAGAAAAACGGCTACGAACTGGTGAAATTCTTCTTCCTGCTCACCTTCGCGGCGGCGGTTCCCGCCATCATCTCCGGCGGCATCGCCGAGCGCGCCCGCTTCAACCCGCA
>CAISDD010000246.1 GCA_903883985.1 uncultured Pseudomonadota bacterium
CATGAAACGAGGCCGGAATTCTCGCCCAATCGACAATCTGTACCTGAATCGGCAGATCGCTTTCCTCGAAAGCTTCCGTCAACAACCACCATTTCGCCGTCTCGCGCTTCAAGTCGTCCGGTTGGCGCACCACCAGGTCCAGGTCGCTGGCCTCGAAGCTGTCGCCGTTGACCCGGCTGCCATAGGCCCAGACCTCGGCGCCAGGCACCTGCTCCCGCAATATTTGCCGCACCATCTCCAGGTAACGCGGCGTCAATTGCAGCGTGGCGAGATCACGTTCCGGCACGGCCAGGCCCGAAATGGGTGTCCAGCACTTCCGCAAGATGGCTGATGTCCGCCATGAACCCCGGCAGCAACTTCAAGGTTTCCTGAGCGAAGCCCTCGCCATAGTCGTGGGCGGTGTTGTTGCGGTTGGCGCGATAAACAAACCAGCGCTCCACCTCCTCCAGCGTCATCAACCCATGCTGCGCGGCCAGGCGCAACACCTCGCGCACCACCAGACTGTTGAGCTTCTGGCCGCCGTGGCCGTATTCCTTCAGCGCCTTGCGCAACAGCTTGAACGCGGTCTCCTGGGCGAGTTCGTAGCCCTTCACCACCGCGTTTCGGAACACCTCCTGATCGACACTATCACCCTCGGCCTTGCGATACAGGCGCAAGGACATCTCCAGGGTCTCGATGCAACGCTTCAGGTGATCGGTGTTCAGGTAAAGCATTGGTTCAGTCATAAGCTCATCAATACCCGTAGCTCGGATGCAGCCGCAGGCGGAATCCGGGGACACCCGGATGCGTAGTCGCGGCGAAATCCCGGATTCCGCGAAGCTCCATCCGGGCTACGCGTGTTGGTCATGGTCAACATCCGGCGAAGCGCGAATTACAACTGCTATAGCAACGATTACTGGCATCGCTGCTCAAGCCGGAACATCCCCCGAAACAACTGGATTTACCCGAGCAAAACTCTGACTTGGAGCGTCTTTGCCGATTGTCCGCATCCCGGCTGGCCTGTTCCACGGATTGACGGGTTTCCGCTTCCGACTGTTCCACCGCGCGGCGGGTGGCGGAATTGGAACGCACCACCGCCTCCACTTCTTTCAAGCCTGCCAGGCGATCCGCCGCTTTCAGCGCGATGGCGTTATCTTCGAAACGCTCCATGATCTCCAGATACAGCCGCTTGGCACGCCCGAGTTCGTCGTTGTTCTGATATTTCACGGCACTCAAATACATTTTATTCGAGTCTCGACTGGTGAGGATGTTATTGAATTTTCGGTTGTCCACACAGGAATCGAAATTGAATAGGCTAGACATGCCAGCCGCTTCGAAGTGCTGGTCTAACTGCCGCGCCTCTTCACATTTGAAGGCCGATTCGGCCTTGCGGATTGGTGACTCCAGGTGAGTTCTGATTTGGACTCTGGCTTCGGATGCCTGGCTGCTGTCGGGGTACTTTTTCAATAAGTCGGTGTAGGCGGCTACCGTGTTCGCGCGCTTTGCCAGCTCATAAGCCGCTTGCCTCATTGCCGAGCGTGCTTCCGAAACCAGTGGTGCACCCGGATTGTCGTGGATGAATTGAGTGTAGGCGGCGACCGTATTCGCACGTTTTACCGGTTCATAAATCAGTTGCCACACTTCTAAAGGCGCTTCTGCAACCCGCGGCACATCCGGGTAGTCCTTGATAAATTGAGTATAGGCAGCAATGGTGTTGGCACGTTTGGCTTGTTCATCAGCCAATTTAGCTTTTCTGCGCTCTTCAAATAGTATCAGCGACGCTTTGAAAACCCCAATATCCGACAACTGACTGGCGCGAACCAACCAAACCGCGACGCCGTTGAGGCGGGGGTGGCCCTCGACGTAGCCTTGGTCGAAGTTGACGTACCAGGCGTAGTTGTTGGAAAGGCCCGCATACGGCGAGGATGACCACCACGAGCCGTCCCATTGCTTGCAATGTGAATGTGTTCCAAGCACACCCTCCCACTGCACTTTGGTTGGCAATATCCAATCTATTTTCCCCAAGAATCGATCGGAGTCGGCGGCCAACAGGGCATCGAGCCAATTAAGTTGTTTTGCATCTCCCATACACGATTTGCCATCCCAAATCTGCCCAACCGCACAGGCTTGCCAGATCAACCCGGTATTGGGATCGGTGAGCGTTCCATCGCCATTATCACGTAGGCACCCGGCAAAAGAGGGCGTTGCCACATAACTCAATAAGCATAGTGCCGCAGTGATACACCATCGGGGAATAATTTCGAACAGACCACGTTTTTGAGCTTTCACAATTACCCCTAACAAATCAAGCCACCAATTTCAACACGGCGAGCTCATGCAAACGCCGCGCGGACAGTTCCAGTCCATTCGGCCAACACAGGGCTCCCGCTTCGATGAAAGCTCGCCCGGCGCAATCCTCATTACGCAACGCATCCAGCAATGTGCCGCTGCGTTGCGCGAAATAGGACTTCAGGTCGAATACGCCCTTCATGCCATCCGAGAAAAGCAACTCGAATTGAAAATTGTCCAAATAGTGAATGTTCAAAACTCTTGTCATGGCGCAATGGAAGCACAAATTAAAACCGCCGTGGGAGCGGGCTTGCCCGCGATTTTCCTCGCCGAGGGGGTGGAATGATACCAATAGCGGGCAAGCCCGCTCCTACGGGGGGTGTTGCATGGCTGGGCGTGGGGGGCGTGGTTGATGCGGTTCGTACTACGGCTTTCACCATTACCCCCAACCAATCAACGCGCGAATCAACTCGCCCCACGCTTGCGTCCATGCTCGACAGGTTGTCGCGTAGTTCCGACAGCTTTCTCTGCCAATGCAAGCAAGCCCAATAGCGCTTCATTGACGGCTTCCGAAGTCGGAAAGGCTTTGGCAACCTTGTCATCGAGCAATACCAGATTGGTGCCACTAGAATAGCGCTCGAAATATTTGCCGCGAACGCCTTTGCCCAGATCCTCACGCCGATATTCTGGGCGCATGTCATCGTTCATTTCGCCGTCTTCGGTCTTAACCTTGCTCATAGATACCTCGCTCATATCGAGTTGCCCTGCGGGCACTGATGATCCGAATGGTACGCCCCCGCTCGGTATGCGCCACCGACAATAACCTGTCTTTCTGTGAAACGCCGAAGGTCAGCATCCGATGCTCCCCAACAGAATGGTCCGGGTCGTTAAAGGTAATCGCCAACGCATCGCTAAAGATCATGGCGGCTTCTTCAAAGGACACACCGTGTTTCGCCAAATTGGCCTCAGCCTTCTCGGGATCCCACTCGAACTTGAGCATGGAAGGACGGTTCCCCTCAGGCAAACAACCACGCCGCCTCAATCCGCCGCCGCGCCTCGTAGGCCTTGATCTCATCCGTGTACTGCAAGGTCAGGGCGATGTCGTCGAGGCCGTTTTGCAGACGGTGTTTGCGTTCGCCATCGACCGTGAAGGGAATCACTTCGCCCGAGGGCGTGGTCACGGTCTGCGCGGCGAGGTCGATGTCCAGGCGATAACCTGCGCAAGCCCAGACTTCCAGGAACAGACGGTCGATCACGTCGCTGCCCAAGACGATGGGCAGGAGGCCGTTCTTGAAGCAGTTGTTGAAGAAGATATCGGCGAAAGACGGCGCGAGGATGGCGCGGAAACCATAGTCTTCCAGCGCCCAGGGTGCATGTTCGCGGCTGGAACCGCAGCCGAAGTTTTCACGCGCGAGCAGAACAGAAGCCCGCTGGTAACGCGCCTGGTTGAGGATGAAGTCCGGGTTGACCGGGCGGTGCGCGCACTCCATGCCCGGCTCGCCCCGGTCCAGGTAGCGCCATTCGTCGAAAGCATGGGGGCCGAAGCCGGAACGCTTGATCGACTTCAGGAATTGTTTCGGGATGATCGCGTCGGTGTCGACATTGGCGCGATCGAGCGGTGCGACCAGGCCATGGATGGAGGTAAACGGTTTCATTTGTTACCGGCCCTCTGTATGGCTTCGCCCGCTTTTTCGATATCCTGGCCCACGCCACGCACGGTATTGCAGCCATAGATGCTGAACACCACACCCACGGCCACCGCCAGCAGCGCCAATTTCACCACTCCGAACAGCATCCATTTTTGCGGCGTTGTCATCGCCTCACCCCACCCAAGTTATCCAGTTTTAAGTCTCGTATATCGACGAAATGCCCGAACACGGCAGCGGCGGCCGCCATGGCCGGCGACACCAGGTGCGTGCGGCCACCCTGACCCTGGCGGCCCTCGAAGTTACGGTTAGAGGTGGAGGCGCAACGCTCACCCGGCTCCAGACGGTCGGCATTCATCGCCAGACACATGGAGCAACCCGGCTCGCGCCACTCGAAGCCGGCGGCGAGAAAATCGCGGTGCAATCCTTCTTCTTCCGCCTCGGCCTTCACCAGACCGGAGCCGGGCACCACCATGGCGAGCTTCACGTTCGAGGCGACGCGGCGACCATGGGCCACCGCCCACCGTGCCACGCAGGCGGCTGCACGCAAATCCTCGATGCGGGAATTGGTGCAAGAACCGATGAAGGCCTTGTCGATGGCGATCTCCGTGATCGCCACACCCGCGCTCAAACCCATGTAAGCCAGGGCTCGCTGCCAGTCGGCCCGCTTCACCGCGTCCGGCGCATCTGCGGGATTCGGCACCTGGCCTTCCACGGACAGCACCATCTCGGGCGAGGTGCCCCAGGTCACCTGCGGGGACAAGGTGGCGGCATCCAGTTCGAGCACCCTGTCGAAGACGGCGTCCAGGTCGGAATGCAGGGTGCGCCAGTAGGCTGCGGCCTGCTCCCAGTCCGCGCCTTGCGGCGCTTGTGGGCGGCCTTCCACATAGGCGATGGTATTTTCATCGGCCGCCACCATGCCGGCGCGCGCACCCGCCTCGATGGCCATGTTGCAAAGCGTCATGCGGCCTTCCATGGACAGCGATCGGATGGTGGAGCCACCAAACTCGACCGCGTAGCCGGTGCCGCCGGCCGTGCCGATTTTGCCGATGACCGCCAAGGCGATGTCCTTGGCGGTCACGCCCCCCCGCAATTCGCCGTCCACCTTCACCAGCATCGCCTGGGACTTCTGCTGCCACAGGCACTGCGTCGCCAGCACGTGTTCGACTTCGGAAGTACCGATGCCGAAGGCGAGTGCAGCGAAGGCGCCATGAGTGCTGGTATGGGAATCACCGCACACCAGCGTGGCACCGGGCAGAGTGAAACCCTGCTCCGGGCCGATGACGTGGACAATGCCCTGGCGGCTGTCATCCATGCGGAATTCGTTGAGGCCATATTCGGCACAGTTGGCATCCAGCGTCTCGACCTGAGTCCGCGCGACGGCATCGACGATGCCCGCAGCGCGGTCGCACGTAGGCACATTATGATCGGGGGTCGCGAGCACCGTCTTCGCCCGCCACAGTTTACGGCCGGACAACCTCAGGCCCTCGAAGGCCTGCGGGCTGGTCACTTCATGCACCAGATGACGGTCGATATAGAGCAGCGCGGTGCCGTTGCTTTCCTGGCGGACGACGTGAGCGTCCCAGAGTTTATCGTAGAGCGTACGCGGGGAGGTCATGGCAAGGAGCGGGAAAAGTAAAGGGCGTAAGGGGCGAAAGGGGCGAAAGGGGCGTAAGGGGCGGATTATTTCACGTCGAAGGGCGGCACACGCCCCCGGTCCTGCCCATCCGGCGCATGGACAGGACTGCGGACTAATCGAAGGGGTGGCGACGCACGATGGTTTCTTCCCGGTCCGGGCCGGTGGAAATGAGATCGGCGGGGACGCCACAGAGTTCCTCCATGCGCAGCAGGTAGGACTGGGCATGGACCGGAAGTTCCTCGAAGGTCTTCACGCCCACTGTGCTGTCCTTCCAGCCGGGATGCTCTTCGTAGATCGGCGTGCAGTCGGCCAGCATTTCCGAACCCACAGGCAGGATGTCGCAGATTTCGCCGGCGAGTTTGTAGCCGGTGCAGATGCGGAGGGTATCCATGCCGTCCAGCACATCGAGCTTGGTGACGCACATGCCGGTAAGCCCATTGATCTGGATCGAGCGTTTGAGTGCTGCGGCATCAAACCAGCCGCAGCGCCGCGGGCGGCCCGTGGTGGCGCCAAATTCATTGCCCTTTTCCGCGAGCCAGCGGCCGTCGTCATCGAACAGCTCGGTGGGGAAAGGCCCGCTGCCGACCCGTGTCGTGTAGGCCTTGGTGATGCCCAGGATGTAATGCATCGAAGACGGGCCCATGCCGGAGCCGGTGGAAGCGCCGCCGGCCGTGCAGTTGCTGGAGGTGACGAAGGGGTAGGTGCCGTGATCGATATCCAGCAAGGTGCCTTGGGCGCCCTCGAACAACAGGTTCTCGCCACGCCGGTTGGCATCAAACAAGGCGCGCGGCACATCGCCGATCATGGGCCGGATCTTCTCGGCCAGCAGCATCGCCTGATCGAGGGTCTTGTTGAAATCGACCGTCTCCCACTTGAAATAATGTTTGAGCACAAAGTTGTGGTAGTCGAGCACTTCGCCCAACTTGGCGGCGAAACGCTCGCGGTGCAGCAGATCCTGCATACGGATGGCGCGGCGGGCAATCTTGTCCTCGTAGGCGGGGCCAATGCCACGTCCCGTCGTCCCGATCTTTCCTGCCCCCTTGGCGGCCTCGCGTGCATGGTCCAGCGCCACGTGGTGCGGCAGGATCAGTGGGCAGGCCTCGGAAATCTTCAAGCGGCTGGCGACGTCGATGCCGCCGTGCTCCAGCATTTCCACTTCTTCCATCAGCGCTTCGGGTGAAACCACCACACCATTGCCGATATAGCAGCGCACGCCATCGCGCAAGATACCGGAGGGGATCAGATGCAATACGGTCTTCTTGCCCTTGATCACCAGGGTATGACCGGCGTTGTGACCGCCCTGGAAGCGCACCACGCCCTGGGCGCGGTCGGTCAGCCAGTCGACGATCTTGCCCTTGCCTTCATCACCCCACTGGGTGCCGATTACCACGACGTTCTTGCTCATGTTTCGTCCTTATCAAAAATCCAACGCAGGTCGGGTTAGCTGTTTCATCGCCTAACCCAAGCTACGAAATCCTATTGAACAATCCAATCCGTATCCGTTTTCACCAAACGCCGCTCGCAGCCGCTTTCCTGGCGATGTGCATCCTGCCCCGGCAGTTCAACCACGACCCGCTCTCCTGTCGCGCGCAGTTCCGCGACTTTGTCGCGCAAGGCCGGGTCTTCCACGCACGGCGAGCGGATGCCACCACGCGGCGCGGGCAGGGCCAAGCAGTCGAGCACCTGACGCAGATTCAAGGAGAAGCCGGTGGCGGGGCGACTCCGGCCAAACACACTGCCGGCACCGTCGTAGCGTCCCCCCAGTGCCAGTGCGCGTGCCTGGCCGCCGGCATACGCGGCGAACATGGCGCCATTGTGGTAACCGTCGCCGCGCAGATCGGAAAGATCGACCGCGATATGCGCCAACCCCTGGGCATCGCCGGCGGCGAACAGCTGATCCAGTTGATCCAGCGCCAGGCGTATCGCCGGCTCATCGGGCAGGACGACGCGCGCGCTGACCAGCGCCTCGGCTCCGCCATAGAGGCCGGGAAGATGACGCAAGGCCTCGCGCCAGGTCGCATCCAGGTCGGCGCTCAAGGCCTCGACGGAGGCCACGTCCTTGCCGCGCAAGGCGGAAAACAGGGCCGCGGAGCGGTCTTCAGGCAGACGCGCGCCCGCAGCCAGTGCACGGAACAGGCCGGCATGGCCCAAGGACAGGCGCACATCGGGCACGCCCGCCGCACTCAAGGCGGCGAGCAGGAGTTCCTGGACTTCCAGGTCGGCCTCGATGCCACCATGGCCGAATAATTCGGCCCCAATCTGGAAGGGTTCGCGACTGGCCAGGCCCGCGGATCGGGTGTGCAGCACCGGGCCGGCGTAACACAATCGGGTGGGGCCTTCGTGATCGATCAGGTGAGCGTCGATGCGCGCGGCCTGCGGCGTCATGTCGGCGCGCACGCCCAGCAAACGGCCCGACAGGCCGTCCACCACCTTGAAGGTCTTCAAGTCGAGATCGCGCGCTGCACCTGTGAGTAGGGAATCGAGGTATTCCACCAACGGTGGACAGACCAAGTCATAGCCGTACACATCGAACAGATCGAGCAGGCGTCGGCGCAGTGCCTCACCCTGACGAGCGTAGGGCGGCAGGATGTCTTCGACGTATTCGGGCAGGAGCCAGGCTTGGGTCATAGGGAGAGAGGCAGTAGGATCAGGCCAGCGAGCATGGGATCAGCCCCATGAAGCGAACCTGGCCGTCGTTGAACAGCGTCATACGGGTGTGTGGCCTCACGGCTTGAGGAGCGAGGAAGGGTAGCCCCCCTTCCATGACGAGCATGAGTGCCAACGCAGGAAGAAGCGCATCGCCCAGATTCACGCCCGGCCCAGCTTATTTGCCGGCACCACGCGAGGATTTCATGTAGCGGAAGAACTCGGAATTGGGTTGCAACACCATCACGTCGCTCTTGCCGGAGAAACTCTGCTTGTAGGCCTCCATGCTGCGATAGAAGGAATAGAACTCTGGGTTCTTGCCAAAGGCCTCGCCGTAGATCTCGGAGGCGCGGCCGTCACCCTCACCCTTGACGCGCTGGGCATCGCGATAAGCGCCGGCGATGATCACCTCGCGCTGGCGGTCGGCATCGGCGCGAATCTTTTCCGCTTCGGCGGAACCGGTGGAACGCAGCCCATTGGCCACTCGCTTGCGCTCCGCCTCCATGCGGCGATAGACCGAATCGCTCACCTCGGCGGGCAGATCGACCCGTTTGATGCGCACATCCAGCACTTCCACCCCGAAACGGCGGGCATCGGCATCCGCGCTCCTGCGCAGGGAATACATCACGTCGTCGCGCTCGCCGGACACCACGTCATGCACGGTACGCTTGCCGAATTCGGCGCGCATGCCATCGTTGACCGTCTGCGCCAGGCGATTGACCGCGCGCCGCTCGTCGCCGTTGAAGCTGACGTAGTACTTCTCGACATCCTTGATGCGCCACTTGACGAAGTAATCCACCAACACATTCTTCTTTTCGGAGGTGATGAAGCGCTCCGGATCGACGGGGTCCAGGGTCAGGATACGGGTGTCGAAATAACGAATGTTCTGCACCATGGGCAGCTTGAAGTAAAGGCCTGGGGTTTTCTCGGTGGCAACCACTTCCCCCAACTGGAATACCAGGGCAGCCTGACGCTGATCGACGGTATACAGAGAGAGCGAGGTGATGAACAGGGCTATAACCAGACCGACGATGGCGATAGCGGGATTTTTCGACATCATGGCCGGGACTCCCGATCACGGTTGCGGAAAGCATCCCGCGAGCGGGACAGTTCATCCCCGCGCGGGGTGCTGTCCTGGCGCTGCGGCGCCTGTTCGACCTGTTGCGGGACGGCCTGCGTCGGGGCTGCAAGCTGCTGGGTCATGTTCATGAGTTTGTCCAGAGGCAGATAAAGCAGGTTGCCGCCCTGCTTGTCATCCACCATCACCTTGGTGGTATTCGAAAGAACCTGTTGCATGGTGTCCAGGTACAAGCGTTCTCGGGTGACCTGCGGCGCCTTGGCATACTGTGCCAGCACCTGCTTGAAGCGCGAAGCCTCGCCCTCCGCTTGCGCCACCACGCGCTGCTTGTAACCTTGAGACTCCTGGGCCAGGCGAGCGGCCACCCCTCCCGCCTTGGGAACGACATCGTTGGCGTAAGCCTGGCCCTCGTTCTTCAGGCGTTCACGGTCCTGGCCGGCCTTCACCGCGTCGTCGAACGAGGCCTGCACCTGCTCGGGTGGCTGCGCATTCTGCATATTCAGCTTGCTGACCGTAATGCCGGTCTTGTAGCGATCGAGTATCTGCTGCATCAACTGGGTAGCGCGTATGGCGACGTTCGCACGCCCTTCGTAGAGCACGTAATCCATCTTGCTCTTGCCGACGATCTCGCGCATCGCGGTCTCCGCAGCCTGCTTCACCGCCTCATCCGGGTTACGGCTGGAGAAGAGGTAGTCTTCGGGATTCTTCAGCAGGTATTGCACCGAGAACTGGAGGTCGATGATGTTCTCGTCGTCGGTCAACATCAGGGATTCGGACAGCAACTTGGATTTCACGTTGTGCTGATACCCCACCTCTGCGGTGCGCACCTGCTCGACGTTGACCGTCTCGACATCCTCGAAGGGATAAGGCAAATGCCAGCGCGGGCCGGGATCGGTGGTTTCGAGGTATTTGCCGAAGCGCAACACCACGCCGCGTTCGCCCGCATCGACGATGTAGAAACCGGAGGCCAGCCAGACCAGCAGAGCCAGCGCGAGCAGCAGGCCGATGCCGCCGGGAATATTGAATTCGCGATTGCCCCCTGCTCCAGGCGGCTGTGGCTCCTTGTCGCCGCCCTTCTTCCCGAACACTTCATTCAGGCGGCGGTTGACATTCTTCCAAAGCTCATCAAGATCCGGCGGCCCACCGGAATTCTTGTTGCCGCCACCACCACCCCACTGCGGGTCATTCCAGGCCATCAAGATTGGTTTCCACATAGCTTTGAGAAAGTTCGGCCTCTTGAGCCGCCAGTATTTGGGTTTCATGTCGTAGGTCACAGGCAAACTCGGCGATGGCATCGCGGAGCAGATCCACTCCGGCGCCCGTCCTGGCGGAAAGCCAAACGGCGGCGATCTTACCATACTCGTCCCGCGCCACCTGAGGCTCGACCCCAGTGAGATCGACCTTGTTCATGACCTCGATGCGCGGCACTTGGTCCCCGCCGATATCCTTCAGCACCTTCTCTACCTCGACCCGCTGGCGTTCGCGATTCGAACTGGCAGCGTCGACCACATGCAGCAGTAGATCGGCGTGTATGGTCTCTTCCAGGGTGGCGTGAAAGGCAGAAACCAGTGCGTGTGGCAGTCGGGTGATGAAACCGACGGTATCCGACAGCAGCAGGGGTTGCCCTGCCTGCGGCAGCCAAAGCTTGCGCGTGGTGGTATCGAGGGTGGCGAAAAGCTGATCGGCGGCATAGGCGCCGGCACGGGTCAGGGTGTTGAACAGCGTCGACTTCCCGGCGTTGGTATAGCCCACCAGGGAGACCGACAGGACACCGCTGCGCTGCCGACTACGGCGCTGCACCGCACGGGTGTTGGCCAATTTCTCCAATCGAACCTCGATGCCCTTGATCTTGGTCAGGATCATGCGACGGTCCAGCTCCAACTGCGTCTCGCCAGGGCCACCGCGTATACCGATCCCACCCTTCTGGCGCTCCAGGTGGGTCCAACCGCGCACCAGGCGGGTGGCATAATGCCGCAATTGCGCCAATTCCACCTGCAACTTGCCTTCATTGCTGCGCGCGCGCAGGGCGAATATCTCCAGGATCAACGCGGTCCGGTCCAGCACCCGGCATTGCAGGCGCTTTTCCAGGTTGCGCTCCTGAACCGAGGACAGGTTGTTATTGAAGATGACCAGGGAGGCATCGGCGGCTCGGGCGGCATCGCCGATTTCATCGGCCTTGCCGGAACCGGCAAAGAGCGCGGCATCGGGCTTGCCGCGCTTACCCTCGACCACGCCGGCGACATTCAGGCCGGCACTGGTGGCGAGCAGCTCAAGCTCAGCCAAACCTTCCGCATAATCCGGGTCGCCGAAATCGATCGATGCCAGGATGACGGACTGGCCATGTTCTGGACGTTCAAACACGTCAACCGACTTCGCTAGAGGCCGGGGCGGCGCGTTGCAAAGAGATGGGGCGAGCGGGCACCACGGTGGAAATGGCGTGCTTGTAAACCATCTGGGTAATGGCGTTCTTCAGCAGCACCACATAGGGATCGAAGCTCTCGATGATGCCCTGGAGCTTGATGCCATTGACCAGATAGACCGAAACCTGGACCTGTTCCTGACGCAGCGCGTTGAGAAACGGGTCTTGTAACTGCTGCCCCTTGCCCATGATGTAGCCCCTTATAAGAATGGTGTTGGCGGACCTTGCGGTTCCAGGTCCGGGATTTTATCGGGTTTTTTTCCACGTACCCGCTTTTCTTCGGCAGTGCCCATGCACCCGCCGCGAGTTACAGCCAGCGCGGCGGCTGGGCGCACTATCGACTAGGACGCGCCCCAATGCGGCGTGGCAATGCCTTGACCCAGGTCGGCTTCGACCAGGCGACGACGCACTTCCAGCAAGCGCGCGATCAAGGCCGGTTCGGCCAAGCCGTAAGCATCGGCGTCCGGGCGGCGATTGACCACCACGCCCAGCAATTCGGTGATGGCATTGCCAATGGAGTTCTGGCTGATGGTGACGATCAATTTACCCACGTCGTTGCGGTAAATCAACTGCTTGAAGGCCGGCTGCCAGCGAATCGAGTTGGCGTATTTGGCGTCCTTGATGCAACGGTCGCGCACCATCTTCGCGGACTTGAGAAAATC
>CAISDD010000247.1 GCA_903883985.1 uncultured Pseudomonadota bacterium
CACTATGCCGTGACTTATTGAGAAGTTACTCCCCGCCCGTCACCTTGCGGTCAAGACGGGTGGGGGGACTGCCATCCCCTGACCGGCCCTGGACTCCCCGTGACTCTCCCGCGTTCTCCGTGAAGAACGCGGCTCTGGCGGCGGGGCGTACTGGCCGCGGAAACGACGCGGAAACCGCGGCTGACGTTCCGTTTAGAGGGCGTGTTCCTGTTGCGTTTGGCCGAGCGAGCGTTCCGTGGGAAGTTGAGCCACGAACCGCCGCGCAGGACACGCTCAAAGGCCGGTCAGGCTCCCGCGATGGGGCCATAAATCCACCGCGAAAGACGAGTGTGGGAGCGAGCTTGCCAGCGAAAACCGCGACGCCAACCGGCATTACCGCACGCGGGCAAGCCCGCTCCCACAAAAAACCTCGGGGGCTACCGCCCCCGAACCCCCGGCATCGTGCCTATGCAAGCCGTTTCTTGCAAGGGGTAAAGGGGTAAAGGAGCCAAGGCTTAATGGGTCCTGGCAAGACGGAAGCCGATGAAGCTGAACCGGATGACGGGCGCGCCGCTGATGCCGCGGTAGGCGGCGCGGGAGACCCTGGCGATGTCACCCCAGGAGCCACCGCGCAGCCCGCGCCTCTCGCAACTGCCGCCGGTCCAGGCGGAGCCGTCCGTCGGCGCGCCGCTGTAGTTGTCGTGGTAACAATCCTCCACCCATTCCCAAGCGTTGCCTATCATGTCGTGCAGGCCAAAAGCATTGGCGGTGAAGCTGGCCACCGGGGCGGTGTGGGCGTAGCCATCCGAGCAGTTGTGGAAAGTCCATCCGGAAGTGCCCTCCAGTTGGCTTTTCGCGGTCAGGTCCGCCACGTTGGCATAGCCGCATGCCTGGCTGGAACTCTCGCCCCAGTAGCGCGCCGTGTCGGTCCCTGCTCTTGCCGCGTATTCCCATTCCGCTTCCGTTGCCAACCGATAGGACTTGCCAGTCTTGCGTGCTAGCCACTGAGTATAGGCCTGGGCGTCCTGCCAGTTCACGCACACCACCGGGTGGGTGTCGTCCTGGCTGTAGCCGGGGTTGCGCCAGTTGCGCCCGCTGCGATTCTCATATTTGCCGCCCTCGAAGGTCAAGCACTGGTCGCCGGCGTCATGCCCCGTGTCTTTGACGAAGGCGGCAAACTGGCCTCGGGTGATTTCGGTCTTGCTCATGCTAAAACCTTCCACACTGACCCGGTGCAGCGGACCTTCGTTCTCGTAGCGGCCTTCCTCCCCCGAGGGGCTGCCCATCTGGAAATTGCCACCAGGGATGGCCACCATCTCCGGCTCGTAGGACGCGCGGGCACCCGTGCTAGCCGGTCCGACCTTCCTCACCGGCTTCGCCGACACGAGACTGGCCAGCCCTTGCACTTGTCGCTTGGCTTCTTCCAAGCCTTGACGGGCCTGCTCGCGCAGAGTATCCGCCTCGCCGTTGTAGGGGTTGGTCTCCGAGTAGGCCGCCAGAAAGCGTTCCCAGGCCTGGGCCTTCAGGTCCGGGCTGTCGGTCATGGCCGCCACCTTGTCGTAGGTGCCGCGCATGCGTCCTTGCCAGGCTTGCCAATTCGCCCTTCGTTTGGATTCGGCCTGGATGTCCTCCAGGCTCACGTCGCTTGCTACCGGTGCATCCGGCGGCGTGGCTTTCACCACGGGTGTAACCGGCTGGGGAAGCGCATCCAGCGCGAACACGAAATCCCCCTGATCCAAGTTGCGGTCCTGTATCTTGCCATACTGCGGCGTCTGGGTCTGGTGGCTGTAATTGGTGACCTTGTCCTCCAGGTAGCTGCCCAGTTCGCTGCCGGTGACATAGCCATCATGGTTGAGGTCGGCAGCCCCCTCCAGCGCGGCGACAAATTCCTTGCGGAAGACACTGACGTCCGGCACCGGCTGGTCGGCTCCGCCCGAGGTGATGAACTGGCGCACCGGCAGGGTAGTCTTGAGCGCAATGGCTTCCGGGGCCGTGCGCATCTTGAAGAAGGCACCGGAAAAACAGGCGTCGAACACAAATAAGGCGTGTTTGGAGCGTATCTGTTTCGCGTAGCCCTCCATGGCTTCCATGCTCAGGGCGCTCTCGATGAAGCCGTTCGGATCCCGTTCCGACAGGGGGGCATCCACCGGCACCAGGTAACCCAGTTGCCGGTCGGCGTCCGCCTTGAGGGTGTAGCCGTGGCCGGCAAAATAGATCAGCAGGCGCGAGTCCTTCTTCTGGCCATGCTGGCTAACAAAATGCTTGATGGCGCGGTCCAGCTTCTCGCCCGTGGGATTCACCACCTTGGTGACATCAAAGCCCTGTTTCTCCAGCACCTTGGCCACCGCTTCCACGTCGGTCTTGACCCCAGGCAGTTTCGGCCAACCGTTGTTGTAGTCGGATACCCCAATCACCAGGGCGTGGCTCTCGCCATAGAGAGCGACCGGCAGGGCTTCGCCGGGAATGGCCAGGGTGATGGGCTTAAGGCCGCGGCTGTCCACGGGCTTGCTGGCTGCCAAGACCGGCAACGCGATGAGGAGACAGGCGGCGATGAAGACGCGAGCAGTTCGTAGGGGGGCGGTCATGGGGGCACGGTAAGCTGAAGAACAGCAGGGATACTACCGGGGATTGCTCTCTAACGGACTCATCTTGCGCCCTTCGCCGGCGCTCGGTCGCCACCTGATCTCGCGCCGTGATGGCAGCGTCAGCTTCTCGGTGTTACACCTCCCGTCCTTCCACAGCTTCTGCATCCGCAGGGTCGGCAATTTGGGCATCTCAACCGGCGCAGTACCAGTCTTTCCCAACAGCAGCGTAGCTTGGGTTAGCCGACGGTTTCATGTCGGCGTAACCCAACAGATACTAGCGCCAGGATTATTTACTGCCTGGCTTGAAGCGTAGTGCAACTCCCACTTACTGCTGGATCAGCATGTCTGAAGGTGCGCCAACACCGCTGCAACAGCTTGCTTTGCAGTGGGGACGCGCCGACGTCGCCACGTTTTACCTGGGCTGTGCCCAGAACCGCCTGCCTGGCGGTGAGTCGTGTGGCGCGTAGTGCTCGTAATGGAGCTCGCTATGTGCGAGGGGGAGAGGACGGACTAATCCCGCGAAAGCGGAGTAATCCCGTCGTCTTATCGCATGCTTGGCCGGGGTTTCCGGCATGCCGGTGCGAACTCGAAACGGGCACGGGGAGCAAATGCCCCAGAGTCCCTGACCTTCTGAAAATTGGGTGCAAGTTGCAACCAGTTAGCCGCAGGAAAACCGCGGAAGCTGTGCTTAACGGGATGGCTGCGTCATTGCCTATTGCGAGATGGGCCCCGGTACGATTCAGCAAGTGCTGTAGACGTATCGGGCGAGCGTGTGGTGACTCAGGGTAGCACCTGACAGGCTGCAAGCCGTGCTGAGAGCTTAAACCTGTAACGGCGCCCTTCGGGGTACCAAGTAATGTCGCGTAACTTGCCTTCATTAAGCTGCCGGCACAGGCCCTCATCCCCGGCCCTTCCTCCGGAGGGGGAAGGGGGTGGAACCCTCTTCGGGAGAGGGCAGGGTGTGGGGCCCGGTGGCAAACCAAATTGGTTTCGACAGCTTACTTATTCGACCTTCGTAAGCGCTTAAGCGCTACGACTCCGCTCGCCAGACACACACTCGGGCGTGTTCAACTGAGGAATCAAGGATAATGCACAACGATTTCACTGCTTAGGATAGGAAAAGTGGCAAAAGTCATCGTAGTGACCTCCGGCAAGGGTGGGGTGGGCAAGACCACTACCAGCGCCAGTTTCGCAAGCGGCCTCGCCCTGCGCGGCAATAAGACCGTGGTGATCGACTTCGACGTCGGTCTGCGCAATCTCGACCTCATCATGGGCTGCGAGCGTCGCGTCGTGTTCGACATCATCAACGTCATCAACGGCGACGCCATCCTCTCCCGCGCCCTGATCAAGGACAAGCACTGCGACAACCTGTATGTCCTGCCCGCCTCGCAAACCCGCGACAAGGACGCGCTCTCCCTGGAAGGCGTGGAGCGTATCATCAACGAGTTGAAGGAGACCTTCGACTACATCGTCTGCGACTCGCCCGCCGGCATCGAGCACGGAGCCTTCTCCGCCATGTATTTCGCCGACGAGGCCCTGGTGGTCACCAACCCGGAAGTCTCCTCGGTCCGAGACTCTGACCGCATCTTGGGCATCCTCGCCGCCAAGTCGAAACGGGCGGTGGATGGACTCGACCCGGTCAAGGAACACCTGCTGGTCACCCGCTACAACCCCGGTCGGGTGGCTGCGGGAGAAATGCTCTCGGTGGAGGACATCCAGGAAATCCTGCGCATCCCGTTGCTGGGCGTGATCCCGGAATCGGAATCGGTGCTGCAAGCCTCCAACTCCGGCACCCCAGCCATCCATCTGGACAAGAGCGATGTCGCCGAAGCCTACAAGGACGTGGTGGCCCGCTTCATGGGCGACGGCGTTCCCATGCGCTTCATCACCGCCGAAAAGATGGGTTTGTTCAAACGACTGTTCGGAGGGCGCTGAAATGTCATTGATCGACAATTTGCTCGACTACCTGCGCGGCCCCGAAAAAAAGACTGCGGTCGTAGCCAAGGAACGCTTGCAGATCATCCTCGCTCACGAACGCGCCGGCCGGGGTGCAGCCACCCCAGACTACCTCCCGGCGCTACAGGAAGAACTGCTCGAAGTCATCGCCAAGTACATCCACATCGACCGCGAGAAGATCAAGGTGCAACTGGAAAAACATGGCGAATACGACGTCCTGGAATTGAACGTCACCCTGCCGGAACATCAGCGCATACTTTAGCCTCGGCGGGGCGGGATCGCCCACGCGGGGCACACTCAGGAGGAGGTGTGGATGGATGAGAATCTCGGCTTGACCTGTACCCACATCGACCACTGTCCCTTTCGGTCGGCACCCTCACCATGCTTCAACGGGGGGCTGGCCAAGATCACCTACGCGGTGATACTGGCCGGTGGGCGCGGCAGTCGGCTCAGGCAACTAACAGACTGGCGGGCAAAACCGGCGGTGCCGTTCGGCGGCAAACTTCGCATCATCGATTTCCCCCTCAGCAATTGCATCAACTCGGGCGTGCGCCGCATCGGCGTGGCGACCCAGTACATGGCGCATGGCCTGATCCACCATATCCAGCGCGGCTGGAGCTTTCTCGACGACCAGTTCGACGAGTTCGTCGACATCCTGCCCGCGCAACGCTACGGCGAGGGTGGAGGCTATACGGGCACGGCCAACGCCGTGTTCCAGAATATGGACCTGCTCAGGGCCAGTGCGCCGGAATATGTCCTGATACTCGGCGGCGACCATGTCTATAAGATGGACTACAGCATCCTGCTCGCCGATCACGTAGCGAAAGGCGCCGATCTCACGATTGCCTGCCTCCCGGTGCAGGTGAAGGAAGCCTCCGCTTTTGGTGTCATGGCCGTGGACAAGCACTGGCGGGTGACGCATTTTCAGGAGAAACCTGAGCGGCCCTTGCCGATTCCAGGTAATCCGGACCACGCACTGGTGAGCATGGGCATCTATGTATTCAACGCGGCTTTCCTCTACGCGCAACTCCTGCTGGATGACAGTGACCCGGACTCCAGCCATGACTTCGGCAAGGACATCATTCCCAAACTCGTGCGCCGCCACCGTGCCTACGCACACTGTTTCACCGATAGCTGCGTCAACATGGTAGGCGACGTGCCCTACTGGCGCGATATCGGCACGGTGGACGCCTATTGGGAAGCCAACATGGACCTGGTGCAGGTGACGCCAGACCTGAATCTGTATGATGAAAAGTGGCCGATACGCACCCAGCAGGCGCAACTGCCACCAGCAAAATTCATCTTCAACGATGACGGCTTTCGCGGTCATGCCATGGATTCCCTGGTCTCGGGTGGCTGCATCATCAGCGGCTCGACCATAGAGAGATCGCTGCTATCTCTACGAGTGCGGGTCAAAGAGCACAGCCTGATACAGGACTCGGTCATCCTGCCCGATGTCGAGATCGGGCGCCACGTCACCTTAAAGCGCGTCGTGGTGGACAAGCTTTGCAGCCTACCCGACGGCTTCACGGCGGGTATCGATCCAGACCTCGATAGGCCGCGTTTTCATGTCACCGAGCGTGGCGTTACGCTGATCACCCCGGAAATGCTGGGGCAAAGGGTGCATCGGGCGCGGTGAACGCGCCCAGCCACCCGGCTCAGTCCCGGAAGTTCTCGTACTGCAGGGGAAAATCGCTGATCGACTTGCGCATCAGGGCGATCGCGTCCTGCAGCACGTCACGCTTGGCGCCAGAGACGCGCACACTCTCACCTTGTATGCTGGCGGTGACCTTGAGCTTGGAATCCTTGAGCAGCTTCACCACCTTCTTCGCCAATTCAGTCTCCAGCCCATGCTTCACCGTGGTGATGCGCTTGACCTTGTTGCCGGAGACCTTCTCGCTCTTGTCCGTTTCCAGGCAGCGCACATCGACGCCGCGCTTGGCCAGTTTGCCGTTGAGCACTTCCTGCACCTGATCCAGTTGAAAGTCATTGTCGGCATAGAGGGTCAGAACGTATTCGGCCTGCTCGACGCGGGCGTCAGAGCCCTTGAAGTCGAAGCGGTTGGCCACTTCCTTGTTGGTCTGCTCGACCGCGTTCTTGACTTCGGTCTTGTCCACTTCGGAGACGATATCGAATGAGGGCATGGGGGGGTCCTTGTATGGGGTTACTGATTTCAATCGGAATATATACTGCTGCGCCAGATCAGGTCGCAGTCTGATGAAACACCCGGATACGCGGCGCGATCTTGTCTTGCAGATCGCGCGTGGCGATCCGCATGTCGTACTCGGATTGCAGGTTCAGCCAGAAGCGCGGTTCCATCCCGAAGAACAGGCCCAGTCGCAGCGCGGTATCGGCGGTGATCGGCCGATGGCCATGCACCAGCTCGCTGATACGACTCGGTGACACGTCGATGTCGGCGGCGAGTTGGCGCGCGCTGATGCCCAGCGGCTTCATGAAGTCCTCGCCGAGAATTTCGCCGGGATGAATTTCGTCCAGCAATTCAGGCATGTTCGACTGTTCCTAAGTAATGTCGCGTAACTCATTTTGCCTTCATTAAGCTGCCGGCGCAGGCCCTCATCCCCGGCCCTACCCCCGGAGGGGGAAGGGGGTGGAACCCTCTTCGGGAGAGGGCAGGGTGAGGGAGCCCGGAGGCAAACCAAACCTACTTCGCGGCCCTACTTAGTGGTCATCCACGATTTCGACCTGGTGCGCGCAGTCTTCGTGCCACTCGAAACACACGCGCCACTGATCATTGATGCGGATGCTATGCTGGCCCCGGCTGTCGCCTTTCAAGCGGTACCCGCAAGCTTGCCAACCCGGTAGCGGCATGCAATTGCAGCAACTTGCGACGCGCCACCCGCTCGATGTTCCTGAACCGGCGGACGATCTGGCTATGAAACAAGGCCTCGGTGTCGGAGCATGCGAAGGAGTGGATCACGGCGCAGTATATTCCGTGACACAGAATCCGCCAAACAGGACAGCCATTCAGGACAACCATTCCGAATCGTGCAGCGGGAATCCCCCCCTCACGCCAACTGCACGATCTGGTTCAGCACGGCGCGCATTTCGGCAAACGGGGCATCCGCCAGCCGCTTCATCGGGTGCGGGGAAGCGCCACGGATGCGCCAGTCGAATGATTTGGGCTAATGGCACAACACATAACTGGCTTTCCCGGTTTTCGCGCTGCCCGCCATCACGACGAACGGATTGTCGGCATTGTATTCGGCGGTGGTCATGGGCAAACCGATGACCAGGGAAGTCCGCTCATTGAAAGCGCGTGGCGAGAGCACCACGAAGGGGTGCGGGTCGCGCATCTCGCGACCCGCCTGGGGGTTGCAGTCGATCCAGATTACTTCCTGGCGATCCGGCACCCAGGGTTTTGCTGCGGCTACCACCGCTCGCCTCGGGCACAACCGTCATCACCTCACCGCCGTGGCGCGCGGGATCAAAACGGGGGAGACGCTATTCCAGGGTCGGCGGCGCATCTTCAGGGGGGTGAACCACCCGCCCGTCTTCCACGCTCACCCGCACCCGCTGATCGGCGTGCAGATGCGCCTCGCGCGCCACGGCCGCCGGCAGACGCACCCTGTTGCCCCAGTGCTTGACATCCAGTATCGCCTCGCTTATGGCTCCGCTCCTTGACGACGTTTAAACGAAGTATCAACCAACAGCCTGTTTTAACACCGCCAAACAGCCCTCCACGCCGCGACTGGCCGCGCCTACCGACCCCCGATCCCCGTCCCACGCCAGCCACTTCAGCACCATTGCGTAGAGTATCTGCGGGTCCACCGGCTTGGACAGGAAATCGTTCATTCCGGCCGCCATGCAGCGCGCCTTGTCCTCGGCGAAGGCATTCGCCGTCATGGCGACGATGGGGATGGCCGCATATCCGGGCAATTCGCGTATTCGCCGGGCGGCGTCCAGCCCGCCCAGGCGCGGCATCTGCATGTCCATCAGGATCAGGTCGTAGCCATTCCGGCTGGCCAGTTCCACGGCCTCGACGCCATCGTTGGCGGCGTCGAGTACCAGACCCGCGTCTTGCAGGAGGTCTATGGTGATCTCCTGGTTGATCGTCTCGTCCTCGGCCAGCAGGATGCGGCGACCGGAGTAGTCGCGGGCCAGAACCTGCTCCGGCGGCTCGCTGAGGGCCGGCGCCGGAACCAGCGCCGGCTCTTCCCCTTTCTTGAGCCGCACGGTGAACCAAAAGGTGCTGCCGGCCCCTGGTTTGCTGACCACGCCGGCCTCGCCCCCCATCAAGTGTGCCAGCTTCCGGGTGATGGCCAGCCCCAGGCCGGTGCCGCCGTACTCGCGGGTGGTGGAGTTGTCGGCCTGCTCGAAATCGGAAAACAGTCTGGCGACCGCCTCGGGCGCGATACCGATGCCGGTATCCACCACCTCGAAGCGCACCCGCACGCTGTCGCCATCTTCTTCCTCAGCCAAGGTGCGCAGAGTCACGCTACCGGTCTTGGTAAACTTGATCGCGTTGCTAGCGTAGTTCAGCAGCGCCTGCTGCAAACGGGTGGGGTCGCCCAGGAGCACCAGGTGCTGCGGCCGGGTTTCCACCGCCAGTTTCAGGTGCTTCGCCGTGGCCCGCTCGAACAGCATGGCCGCGACATTGGCGGTGAGGCTGGCGAGATTGATCGGGGTTTCCTCCAGGGTGAACTTGCCCGCCTCGATCTTGGACAGGTCGAGGACGGCATTGATGATTTCCAGCAAGTGCCCGCTGGCGACCTCCACCTTGTCTAGCCATGCGGCCTGCACGGGAGTGACGCCGGCGCGCCGGATCAGGTGGCCGATGCCGACGATGGCGTTGAGCGGGGTGCGGATCTCATGGGACATGTTGGAGAGAAACGCGCTCTTGGCCAGGTTGGCGGCTTCGGCCGCCCGCCGGGCCGCTTCCAGCTCGACGGTGCGCGTCCGCACCAGGGTTTCCAGGTGTAGCCGATACTGGTCCACTTCCTCGCTCATGCGCTTCTTCTCGGTGATGTCTTCCTTCACCGCCACATAGTGGGTGATGTGCCCGCCCGGCTGGCGAATCGGGGTGATGTGGGCGAACTCGATGTATTCGCCGCCGTCGCGGCGCCGGTTGATGAACTCGCCGGACCAGTGTTGGCCTGAAGTCAGCGCCCGCCACAGGGCGTCGTAAGTCGCGCGTGGCGTCTTGCCCGATTGCAGGAGGCGCGGGTTCTGACCCACCACTTCCGCGCGGCTGTATCCTGAGATCGCCAGGAAGGCATCGTTTACATATTCGATTTCAGCGTCCAGATTGGTGATGGCGATGCCCTCCGTGCTTTGCTCCACCGCGAGCAACAATTTGCCAATCTCGGCCTCGGCGGCCTTGCGCCGGGAGATGTCGCGGTTGCTGCCGCGTCGGCCAAGGCAATGACCGGCATCGTCATAGATCGGCCGGCAGTGGTGGCTGATCCAGCGCTCTTCACCATTGGGTTGGACCATGCGAAATTCCAGTTCCTCCTCGTCGGCCAAGCCTTCCACCAGGTGGGCCTGGTAACGGGCGCGGTCGTCGGGATGGATCAAACGGGTCATCAGATCGGGGTCGGCGAGATAGGCTTCCGGCGGGTAGCCCAGCATCTGCTCGCAGGCAGGGGAAACGTAGCGGTAGCGACCATCCAGGTCCACCCAGAATATCCAGTCGGCGGCGTATTCCGCCAGCAGCCGGTATTTCATCTCGGATTCCCACGACACCCGCTGCGCCTGGTGCAGATCGCTCATGTCGGTGAGCGTCAAGCGCAGGGTCGGTGCGGCCCCGGGGGTTTCCACGCGGCGGCAAACGACATGGGCGGGCAACTGCGTGCCATCGCCGCGCTGCATATCCAGATTCAAGGCCAGCCGGTCCTCCCGGGTCAGCGCGCCGATGAAGTGCCGTGCCCAGACTTCCCGGTCAGGGCTGGCGACCAGAACCGCGAAACGGCGGCCGATCAAGCGCCGATGCTCGACTCCGAGCAGGGCGGCGGCGGTAAAATTGGCCTCGCCGATCAGGCCGAAGCGGTCGAGGGTGAGATAGCCCACCGGGGCGAAGTCATAGAGATCGACATAGCGGTCGCGCGAGGCTTCCAGGTCGATTTGGGCCTGGCGCAAGACATCGTTCTGCATCTCCAGTTCAATCTGATGCACCTGGAGCTCATGCACGAGTTCTTCTTTTTGGCAGCGGGGGACATCACCAAGTGATTGCCCGTCACGCAAGCGTCGCTCCGCCAATTCCCGCAGCTTCGTAAATTCCCTCCGTTCCTTGACGCGCCGTTCCTGGATGAGCTCGTCCATGTCGAGTCCTGATCGAAGATCCGTCCGTGATGGGTCGTGTTGCCTTGACGGTGTCCACGGTTCCGAGAAACCGCCAGTGTGTTCCGGGAATATAGTCGGGATTTACCTGAGTACGCAGGAATTATCGGCAAGAGCAGAAGAAGCGTGCTTATCGCGAGCAAGCCGGCTCCCACGACACTCACCGGCTACCTTCCCTCCAGCATTTCGCTGGCGTGCTCGCGCGTGGCTTCGGTGATCTTCACGCCACCGAGCATGCGCGCGATCTCTTCCACGCGTTCCTCGCCCTCCAGCCGGACGACGCATGACAGGGCGTGGCCGTCCAGCGTGGATTTGCTGACTTGGTAGTGCTGGGCGGCGCGGGCGGCCACCTGCGGTAAGTGAGTGACGCAGAGCACCTGGCGGGTCAGACCCAGCTCCGCGAGCAGGCGACCGACGATTTCCGCCACGCCGCCGCCGATGCCGGAATCAACTTCGTCGAAAATCAGCGTGGGTGCGCCAGATACGCCGGCGAGCACGGTCTGTAACCCCAAGCCAATGCGCGAGAGTTCGCCACCGGAAGCGGTCTTGGCCAACGGTTTCAGGCTTTGGCCGGCGTGCGGCGAGACGCGGAACTCGACGTCTTCCAGCCCGTGTGCGGCGGGCGCACCAGGTATCAGCCCGGCTTCGAAGGCCCCGCCTTGCATGGCCAGTTGTTGCATGGCATGGCTGATCGCCTCGTTCAGGCGGCCAGCGGCTTCACTGCGTAGACGTGAGAGCGAAGCGGCCTGCTGGAGATAGGTCGCTTCGGCCCCCGTCTCGGCGCGCATCAGGGCCTCCAGGTCGCAAGCAGCCCCCAATTGGCTCAATTGGGCAACCGCGGCAGCGAGATGTTCCGGGAGATCCTCGGGCTTCGTGCGGAATTTGCGCGCGGCGTCCTGTACCGCGGCGATGCGCGCTTCGGCCTCGGAAAGCGCCAGGGGATCGAGATCGATGCGCTCGGCATAACGGGTGAGTTCGCGCGCGGCTTCGCTCAGGGTATCGGCCGCACCCTCCAACATCCCCTGGCATTCACTCAAGGACGGATCGATGCCAGCCAAATCCAGCAAATGGCCACGCGCCTCACGCAGACGGGCCAGGACGCAATCGCCCTCGTCGTCGATCAAGGCGGCCGCGGCCTGAGCGCCGGCCAGGAGATCGGCGGCGTGGGCAAGGCGGCGGTGCTCTTCCTGCAAGGCCTGCCAAGCGTCGCGGGAGAAATTCAGCGCACCGAGCTCCTTGACCGTCCAGGCCAGACGTTCGCGTTCCAACGTCTGTTCGCCGGCGTGTTCCGCCGCATTGACGCGGCATAGACGCGCCTCCTGCCAGGTCTTGAAAGCTCGGGCGGTCTCCGCGGCCGTCGTGCCGGCCGCGGCGTAGGCGTCGAGCAGACGGCGTTGTTCGGCACTCTTGAGCAAGGAGTAATGCGCATGCTGGCCGTGGATATCGACCAGAAAATCCCCCACCGCCTTCAATTGCTGCGCGGTGGCGGCGCGACCGTTGATGAAGGCGCGGGAACGGCCGTTGGCCTCGATCACGCGGCGCACGAGCAGGATGCCCGCCTCGCCCGCCAGATCGTTCTCCTCCAGCCAGATGGCAAGCTGCGGCAGCGCACCCAGGTCGAACTCGGCGGCCACCTCGGCGCGCGGTGTGCCATCGCGCACCACGCCGGCATCGGCACGCTCCCCCAACACCAGGGAGAGGGCATCGAGCAATATGGACTTGCCGGCACCGGTCTCGCCGGTGAGCACGGAAAAACCGGCATGGAAATCCAGTTCCAGGCGATCAACCAGGACGAAATCGGAGAGGGTGAGGGAGAGGAGCATGGCGAGTGGCGAGTCAGGTAGGCTGGGCTGACGCCAGGAAGCCCAACACCCTGACGTATACCCCATGTTGGGCTTTGCTGCGCGCAGCCCAACCTACGCATTGGATCACAGTTTCTCCCCCCAGTGCAGCTTCTGCCTGAGGTTGTCGTAATAGCTATGGCCGGTGGGATGGAGCAGGCGCACGGTGTTCGTGGCGCGCTGGATGACGACACGATCGCCGACCTTCAAGTCGGCGTGCTGCTGGCCATCGAAGTGGACACGGGCGTCGTCGGCATGGATCAGGTTGACCTCGATCTCGGAATGGCTGTTCACGGCGATGGGACGAGCCGACAGGGTGTGCGGACAGATCGGCACCAGCACCACCGCTTCCAGCGTGGGATGCAGGATCGGCCCACCACCCGACAAGGCATAGGCGGTAGAGCCGGTGGGCGAGGCCACCACCAGGCCATCGGCACGCTGGCTGTAGACGAACTGGTTGTCGATGTAGACCTCGAATTCGATCAGCCGGCCCAGGGTGCTCTTGCTCACCACCACGTCGTTGAAGGCATAAGCGGCGATCAGCACATCGTCGGCGCGCTCTACGCTGGCCATCAGCATGATACGCTCCTCGGCCACGTGCTGGCCGGAGAGCATTTCCTCCAGGGTGGAGAACATGGTATCGACGCTGACATCGGCGAGAAAGCCCAGGTGCCCCTGGTTGACGCCGATCAGGGGTACGCGATGATCGACCAGGGTGCGAGCGATGCTGAGCAAGGTGCCGTCGCCGCCGAGGACGATGGCCAAATCCACCACCGCGCCCATCTCATCGAGCGTAGCCACCGGGTATTCGTGGGTTTTGCAGGTTTCAGCCGTGTGCGCGGTAATCATGACATCATGTCCGCGCCCCCTGAGGAAATCCGCCAGGCGCAGCAGGGAACCGGTGTTACCCGGACGGTTGTACTTGCCCACCAGGGCGATGGTCTTGAATTCTGGATTCATGGGCGAAATTATAAAGCCCTCTCAAGGCATTCGTCGGGCCGCGCCGAGAATGACTTGTCCGTGGCTGCACGGGCACCGAGCGAGGGGCTGTGTTAATCTGCCGCCCGACATGCTCAACGATCGCGCCCGTCTCCTGCTCAAGTTTCTCGTCGAACGCTATATCGAAGACGGACAGCCCGTGGGCTCGCGTACCCTGTCCAAGCACACCGGGCTGAATCTCTCGCCCGCCTCGATCCGCAACGTGATGTCGGACCTTGAGGAAGGCGGCTTCATCACCAGCCCGCACACCTCGGCCGGTCGCGTGCCGACGCCGCGCGGCTACCGGCTGTTCGTCGACACC
>CAISDD010000248.1 GCA_903883985.1 uncultured Pseudomonadota bacterium
CCACCTCATGTTGCTAGCCGTATTCTTAATAAAAGCCCCCTTTCATGGAGACTGGGTTCTGCTCCTTCCTGGTGTGATCCACGGTCGTTACGTAAGATAGTTACAGTGGTAATTACCCACTACGGATCACATAGAGCCTTGATATGACACGCTATTTTCTTCTTTGCTATGTGGCAGGATTGCGAGCGATATGAAATATGGCCAATACCACTATCTGCCTCTCTCTCAATCTGAAATACACACAGAAGGGAAACCGTCCACACACAGCACGGCGGACTTCGCCGAATACCACAGGAAACAATGTGGGTGCATCGACTAATTGCTGCAAAAGTCAATCGATTTTCGCTAGAAACGATAACCCCAGCCCGGCGTGATCGCGTTCATACCAGTCCGCCGCCGCATCAAACTCCTGCCTTGCGACCTTGCGAAAAACCAGTCTATAGGTCACCGCTGTCAGCGCTTCAATGCTTCAGCCCTGACACTTGACCATGGAACAACATCGTTAGGCACGGCATTATCCTCGGCCAGGCGTTGATGGAGCAGTTCGAGTTCGGCAGGCGTTACCGACAAAAGTCCTGCATCCTTGGCTACGGAGTCCCAGATATCCTGAACCAGTTCAATACGCTGTTCTACGGACAGGTTTTCTATACCAAAATCATGCATTGTGCTGTTCATAAATACCTCCAATTTTGGTCGAAACATGCAAGTGGCAAGAAAGTTTGAATCTTGAGTCTTGCCCCTTGTACCTGCCTTTAAGCCCACTTCAGCAGCAAGCTTTCATATTCCGCCAGCACCCGTTCCCAGGTGAACGCTTCAGCGTGGCGGGCACGGCTGGCGCCGCGCAGCAAGGTAGGGCGGCATGCCGATGGCGCCGATCCTTCATCGAGTAAGCCCTCGATCCGCTCCGCGCATTCCTGCTCATCCCGGAAGTAAACTCCAGCATCCCCCGCCACCCAGCGGTTATAAAAATTGTCGTGGGCCAGGACGGCATTACCTGCGCCCAATGCTTCCACCAGGGAGGGATTCGTGCCGCCGACCTGATGACCATGGACATAGAAGCGCGCATGAAAACGCAATGCCTGGACCGCCGACTTTTCATAGATGGCACCGGGAAAGATCACTTCTTCGGAAGCCGCAGCCTGCACGGCGCGCTGATAAACATGATCAGGAAAATACCGCCCCAGAACCACCAGCTTGCAGCCTCGGGGTTTGCGCGACCAGGCACGGACCACTTCCAGGATCGAGTTCTCCGGTTCGGCCCGCGCGATCAGGATCGCGTAACTGTCAGGCGCCAGCCCATAGGGCGCGATCAAACTGTGATCGGCCGCCTCGACCCGGTCAGAACCATAGGGAATCATCGTGATCTTGTCGGCGGATACGCGAGTAGCCAAGTGCTTCTTGATCTCGGGATGATCCGCAACCAGATGGTTGCCCAGCCAACACCCTGCCCAATCGTTCATCCAGAACCACGCCTTGGCCACGCCGCCCCACTTCTGCCGGCGCCATTCCACTCCGTCCATGTTTATGACGTTCTTCAGACCCTTGAGGCGATACAGCGCGCAGAACACCGCCGTGTTGTAGCCCAGGGTCAAGACCAGACCGGGTTCACTCGATGCATGCAGAGTGGATTTCCAGTCGAACAGGATGGTCCCCGCCGGCCCAGTATTGGCAATCGGGATGCGAACACGTCGCACGCCGCGCCATTCATCCTCGAACACCGGGCCGGTGCCATCCTCCTGGCAATACACGGTAACTTGCCAGCCATGTTCCACCAGATAGGGTGCCAGATGTTCGGCGAAAGTCTCGAAGCCACCATGAGCGGCGGGAACACCACGGGTGCCGAGGATGCGGATCGAGTTTATCATAAGTTGGATCGGTTAGGGCGTTTGAATCAACGTCAGGGTAAGTTGTAATTTGGCTCTACATGAAAGACAGTGGGTAGGACTTCCTGGCAGGTTTGAGATCGAAGCGGGTTGTCTGCTGAATAATTGCCTGAATGTGTAGAGGATATCTGCAGTTAGATGACCACCATGATTTGTAGGTGAGCAATGGGTCGCCGCGCTGC
>CAISDD010000249.1 GCA_903883985.1 uncultured Pseudomonadota bacterium
GCAGCGCGGCGACCCATTGCTCACCTACAAATCATGGTGGTCATCTAACTGCAGATATCCTCTACACATTCAGGCAATTATTCAGCAGACAACCCGCTTCGATCTCAAACCTGCCAGGAAGTCCTACCCACTGTCTTTCATATAGAGCCAAAAATGATCAATCAATCGCTTGGCTTCCTGATTGATCAGCGCGTTCATGGTGGTGTCGTCAATCACATCACGGAGCCCACGATGAACACCAAGCCAACCGCCCTCGACGCCTACCTTGCCCGC
Source organism: uncultured Pseudomonadota bacterium (assembly GCA_903883985.1). GTDB lineage: Bacteria > Pseudomonadota > Gammaproteobacteria > Burkholderiales > Thiobacillaceae > PFJX01. The sequence goes on from CAISDD010000249.1 coordinate 274, forward strand.
ACTGCCACCATCCACGCCAAACTGGAACGACTGCAGCAACTTGCCGACGACCATTTTGGTCATGACCCCGATGCCATCCATTGGGGCCACGTCGGCGACCTCGGGCGGGTAGAGGCAGGGTTGGACGAGTTGCTGGCAATTTTCGGCGATGGTGAGTGACGACGCCAACCAACCATCGGAGATGATCATGAACGTCAAACTGACTGCAACTCAAACCACCGTTATCAAAACCGCCGCCAACCGTCCGGACGGCAACATCGAACCACTGCCTGCCACCTTGCGCGGCGGTGCCCGCGCCAAGGTTGTCGATGGCCTGCTCGCCCGAGGTCTCATCGCTGATGCCGATGGCCACCATCTACTCACCGATGCCGGCTACGCAGCCGTCGGCAAACGTCGCTCCATCGCAAAGGATGTCCAGAATGTGGACGCCCCCGATGCCATCCAGCAATTCGAGCCCACGTCGCCCACCATCCGCCCCGGCACCAAGCTGGCATCAATCATCGACGCGATGCGCAACCCTGGTGGCGCAACCATTGCCCAGATGATGGCCGGTACCGGCTGGCAGGCCCACACCGTTCGGGGTGCGATCTCCGGCATGGTCAGGAAGCGCTTCGGTTTCGAAGTCGTCACCGAGAAGGGGGCGGATGGGTTGAGGGCGTATCGCATCGCCTGACTGCAAACCACCAAAGGGTATCGATTCAAGCGACACCCTTTTCTTCGTCCAATTTTCTCGGTAGCCGATTTGCCGTTTTTCGGGCCTGAATTCGCCGGAAACCCGCGCCAGCACTGGCTGGAATAGGGGTGACCGTTTTTCGGTTTCAAGGGTGTGAATTCAACTCCCACCCTTGGCTTGGGTGCAAACCGCAAACCCTGCAAACCTCGGTTTGCACCCTGACAGTAGCGCAATGCCGCGCTGTCGCCCCCCGCATGGGACTATCGCCAGGAAGGACCCCTTTCGCCTGGGCATAATTCCTTCCCGCCGACCATAACAATAGAGGCCAACCGTCACCACCATCACAATCATCACCGGCGATGTGATGGTCGTGACCGTCGTGATGCAGGATTACCAATGGCGGCACGCGACGGGAATAGGGCTTGCTGCCAGACGCATCGGTGCATCCCTGGACGACTCTGGCCGTCGATGGATGCCACAGGTAAACTGTCCGGCAATGAAACCTCAGTTGCTAACCCTCGCGCTCGATACCCCGCTGGAAGACCTGCTGGGTTTGCCGCAAGCCATTCGAATCGTCACCTCGGTTAAGGATGAACTGTCTGCGTACAGCGCTGACCAGTTGCACGACATCTTGCGCTGCGTGAATGGCATGATCGAAGCCGCCGTTCAGAAATCGAAGATCGGCAACGAGGATGAAAGTTGCGAACGCAGTGATCAACGTGACCTCGACTGGTTGATCGAGGCGATCAATCACGATCATCAGCTTGTCCCTGCCAGCCTTCCCGGCATCACCGACCGTGACTACCTCCGTGTCCTGGCGCTCCACAAGGTTGGTTGTGCAATTGACACCTCCCGGATCGCACTCACCGAAGATGCAGTTGCTGCTCTCATGGAAGCACTGGAGGCCATGATACTGGTCGACCTGCTTCCTGAACGTGCCGGATGGAAGAACCAAGTTGATGGAGCCTGGTACGCAGGACTCCGGCCCGATCCGGAATTTACCGAAGAGGGTCAGGAAGCGCTGAGTCGGACCGCGCAAAAGGCCGCGAACGTCAGGCATCAGAAGGGTCGAAAAGCCAAGGCCAAGGCGCTTGAACTCTATTTTGGCAGCCAGTATTCGAGTATCGAAGTCGCTGCCGAAATCATCGCCGAGCAGGTCTATCGTGCCCCAGGCACCATCCGTAAGTGGATTTTTGAAGCACGGAAAGCACGCGGCCTGACCGGCGAATAACGGTCAGGTGGTAACCGTTACGCTTCGCGCATAGTAATGACTGTGCGCGTAGCGGCACTACAAGTCTATGTTTTTATGTCATTAAATACCGAGCATCCAAACACAGCCACGGATGCTCGCCATGAAACTGACCCGCCCAATCCTGCCGGAAACCGGCTTCGTTCGACTTCCCCAAGTCCTCGCCATCATTCCCATCAGCCGCTCGGCATGGTGGGCTGGCATCCGCGAGGGTAAATTCCCCAAAGGCATCAAGCTCGGCAGCAAGACCACGGTCTGGCGTGCCGAAGACATCCGCACCCTGATCAACACCGGTCGCTGAGGCAGACGCGCGGTGGATGCCACGCAAGTCCTGGCGCCGGATGCCAGCCAGATCCCGGCCGAACTCATCCAGTTCGACCAGTGGGTGGTCTGGCGCCTGCAAAGCCGAGGCGGCAAGCCAACCAAGGTGCCCTATGGTCCTTGCACCGGCCGTCGCGCCTCGGTAACCGAGCCCAACACTTGGGCCAGCTTTGATGAAGCGGTCGGCGCCTACCAGGAATCAGAGGGCCAGCTCAGCGGCATTGGTTTCGTCCTCTCCGGCAGCGATGGCATCGGCGGTGTCGATATGGATCACGTGCGTGATCCCGACACTGGCAATCTGCACCCCGAAGCTCAGGCACTGATCGACCGCTTCGGCAGCTATACCGAAGTCTCCCCTTCCGGCACCGGCATCCGCATCTTCGGCCATGCACCCAACCTGCCCAAAGGACGGTCAGGCATCTATCGCGGTATCAAAGTCGAGTGCTACAGCGCCGGTCGCTATCTCACCGTTACCGGGCAACGCCTCAATGGCCATGTCAGTCTGAGTCCGATTGGCGACACCCTGATCGAAGTCGCCCAGGCCCTTGGCGGAACCACCTCACCCACACGCGACAAGTCAGGCACATCGTCCCGCCCGGCCTTCGGTGCCGAGAAGTATGCCGAACTGATCCGCCGCATCCTCTCCGGGGATGTCTATCACGACTCCCTGCGTGACCTGGCCGCCGCCATGGCCGCACAGGGCATGAACCAGCCGGCGATCATTTCCCATCTGCGCGCCTTGATGGAACAGGCGATTGCCACCCATGACGACCGCTGGCAGGCACGGGTGATGGAAATCCCGGCTCTGGTTGCGTCCGCCATCGAGAAGTTCGCCCCAGATGAGGCGGCCACGCTGACGCGCGCAGAACTGGCCGGGATGATCGCGCGCACCAAATCCTTCGACGAACTGACCGGGCCGATTGCCGCACTGGTCACCATCGCGCGCTTGCGCGAAACCGAGAAGACGATGCTGCGCAAGATGATCGCCAAGAAGACCGGCACGCGCATCAAGGATATGGAAGCTGATGCCAAAGCTTACAAGGAAATCCAGGCCGACAAGGACATGCTGCATCTCGAGGCCGCCCGCCAAACCATCCGCAGCTTTGGCGATGGCAATCTGCTCTATGCCCAAGGCTGGTTCTGGCGCTGGGACAGTTCTGGCATCTGGAACAAGCTGGCCGAGAAGGAATCGGTCAAGCGTCACATCCACCGCGTCGCCCAATCCGATGAACTGACCGACGCTATCGTCAATTCCATCTACGGCCTGTGCAAGACCGAAGCCTTCGAACCCGGGGTCCGCTTCGACCAGAGCACCGAAGACGTCATCAACTGCCTGAGTGGCGAATTGGTTCTGCGGGAAGGTCGTTGGCAGCTGACGCCCCATGAGCGCGAGCACTATCGCATCACCCAGATTCCAGTGGTGTATCAGCCGGAAGCCCGGGCGCCACGCTTCGAGCAATTCCTCCACGAGGTGTTTGCAGATGATCCGGACGCTAATGACAAGTGTCGACTGGTCTGCGAACTGCTCGGCTATACCCTGTTGTCGACCTGCCGCTTCGAGCGCTTCGTCATCCTGATCGGCAAGGGCTCGAACGGCAAGAGCGTCCTGCTGCGCGTCCTGAAGGAACTGGTCGGGGTGACCAACTGTGCTGCCGTCCAGCCGGCCGAGTTTGACAACCGCTTCCAGCGGGCGCATCTGCACGGCAAGCTGGCCAATATCGTCAGCGAGGTTGAACAGGGCGCGATGATTCCCGATGCCGCCCTGAAGGCGATCGTCAGCGGCGAGGCGATGACGGCCGAACACAAGTTCTGCGATCCCTTCGATTTCTCGCCCTACGCCACGTGCTGGTTCGGCACCAACCATATGCCCGGCACGCGTGATTTCTCCGATGCCTTGTTCCGCCGTGCGGTCACCATCGATTTCAACCGCCAGTTTGCCGAGCACCAACGGGATGTTCATCTGGCCGACAAGCTGATCCGCGAACTGCCGGGCATTCTGAATCTGGCGCTGGATGCGATTGCCGAAGTGATCGCCATTGGCAGCTTCACCCGGCCGGCGTCGTGCGAAGCCACCAAGGCGCACTGGCGCAACGAGAACGATCAGGCGGCGCAGTTCATCGAGGAGTGCTGCAAGCCACTGCCCGGCCACTGGGTGGAATCGGCCATCGTCTATCGCCGCTACGTGGATTGGACGCACGAGGCGGGCATCCAGAAGCCGCTCAACCGCAAGAACCTGTCGACGCGCCTGGCGGCGTTGGGTTACCCCAACGGCAAGGGCACGGGCGGGGTCAGACGCATTCATGGGCTGCACGTGGAGGAGCGCCGCTATGACTTCTGAACAGTGGCGCGAGGGGCGTGAGAGTGGCGTGACGGATTGCCCGCAAACCCAGTTCCCATCAGGGGAGTGGCGTGAGTGGCGCGTCTTGTCTACCTATTGCGTAAGCAATTTCTCATCAATCAGGAATGAGAGAGAAATCCCTATAGAGGGAAGTACAGGGCGTCGCGCCACTCGCGCCACTCATGCCTCTCGTCAATTCATTTTTGCCACGCCACCCGGCATCGAGGGTGGCACCCCCTATGGAGATCCATCCATGAATAACCAACCGACTGTTTCAAAAAACCTGCATCCGGTCTGGCAGCGCCATTTCGGTATCCAGGCCATCCAGCCGACCAAGCCACAGGCCAAACCCCGGAACGCCGGCGAGGCCCTGATGCGTGCGGTCCAGAAACTGGCTGCCGCCCACCCTTCCATTCGATAAGGAGAATCCCCGATGAAACTGAATCCGTTCAACAAGAAGTCCGCCGGTTACTACGACAAGGTCAAGGCCGACCACGACCAACTGAGCCGGCAGCTGGCCGCCGTCAAGAAAGATCTGGTTGAGGCCGAGGCGCAGTACGCCCGGGAAAGTGAGAAGCAGACGCGGCTGCGCGATGCCGGCGGTTCGATGTCCATGAACGTGCCCCCGGCGGCCAGCGCACACTGGCCTGTGTTCACTGCGGCGCACCAGCGTATGGATCATCTCAAGTCGCAGGTAAGCAACCTCGAAGGTCAGATGCGCCCCCTTCAGCACGTACTCAATGCCCCGGAGGCATTCGCCCAGGCCCGCAAAACGCTGGATGAATTGATCGCGCAGGGCAAGGCATCCACTGCCCATGTCGACTCGACCGATAGCCAGATCGCCAAACTCAACAAGCAGATTACCGATCTCGATATCCGTATCGCCGCTGAAACGAACTCGGCATCCCAGACACTGATGGAAGGTGATGGCGAATTCGTTGTCCCCGAGTCCTTGACCAAGCTCGAAGTGGAACTGCGGATCGTTCGCTCTTCACTGGCTGACCTGCAGAGCAAACGTGACATGGCCAGCGCGAAGATGGGCGACTTGCCAGCAGCCATTCGCGATGCTGAACGCACCTTCATCCACTGCCGGGCTGATGTCGCTGAGATCGAACTCTACGAGCAGTTGATGCCGGTGATGAGTGCGGTGGCGCGTGCTTCGGCCGCCCGGCGTGAGACCAGCTATCACCACGACGAAAGCCGTTTCGAGATCGAGATTCCGCGCGATCTGGTTAAAGCAGCCCATGCCACCCTCGCCACCGAAATGTCAGTTGCCTGATTCAAGGCGGAGGGTGGCGAGTCTCGGCATAGCCACCGTCCGCCCTGGCGCATCAAGGGAACAACGTGCGTCAGATGCTCCGTGTAGCCATGCCGCGTAATGCCCGCCGGCGCTGACTGCGAAAGGCATCGCAGAAAGCCGGCACCTTCAATCAGGAGACCACTATGGAAATCAAGCGTGCCCAATTCGACATGACCAATCCGTTCGCGCCACTGCAGCAGCGAATGAATCAGGTCGAGACCGTGCTGCGGCAGATGCCGCTGGCACAACGTGAGCAGCTATTGGCTGATCTGCTGCCACCGATGCCAATGCACCGGCATACGCCGGTGATTGAGCAAGCCGTGCCGATGGTGACCGTCAAGGTCGAGGACTGGGACGACGGGGCGGTGGTGCAGCAACGGTATCCAACCGCCGTCCTCCGGCCACGCCGCATCGTCGGCTACATCCCCTGGCAATGGCGCTGGATCGTCGCCGGCATCCGTCTGACTCGAATCGTGCGCAAGTCGGCAAAGCTGCAGATGAAGCAGTTCAACAAGCTGCAGCGCCAGATGATTCGACGGGTCCTTCCTCGCCGCAATGCCATGCGGGGGGCGCGAGCGCGCTGATGCGCTACCGACAGACCACGAAATGAGGTTACCACCCAGGTTACCGGTTACCACCCGGCACATTCCGGGTTACCAGAATTCAAGGAGATGAAATGAACACCACGATGATCACCAGCAGCACCGCCGATCCCATGCCCATCGAGCGGCTGGGCCACTACGACTCGGAAGTCGAGCAGCGCATCCAGCAGTGGCTTGCCAGCAGACAGTTGCTGGCCTGGATTCCAATCCTCAGCCAGGAGAACTTCCCGGGCGTCCCGCCAGATGTGTTGCAGTTCGCCGATCGCTATCAGGAAGCGATGCGCTGGCCCATCCACCGCCCGGAGGACTTGCTTGGTTTGCCTGACGGCATCACCGGTTGGTTGCTGCCGGCCGACGCCGAAGATACCGACGTGGCCTGCGGCGTCTGGAACGGTGAGGTTTACATCGTGGGCGTGGAGGACAAGCGTACCGGCAAAAAGCAAACCTTGCTTGGCGAGCGCTTCGATGTTGCGACAGGTCAAGCCGATGACCCCGAACAGAGCGCAGTTTGACTTGGCTTCTGCCCGGGAAGAAGCGTTCATGCAACTCCCCTATAACATGGAGTTTGGAATGACACGACAATCAACCATCGCCGCCCAGTTGGCGGCACTACCGACGATGCCGATGAAGGATTTGTGGGCACTGTGGGACGATCATTTCCCGCGCCGGCCCGGCACATGGAATCGTGATTACGTTCTGTCGCGCGTGGCTTACAAAATGCAGGAAGCTGCACACGGCGGCGTTGATCCTGACATCCGCAGGCGGCTGGTACGCCTGGGCGAATCGAAATCCGTATTCGGCAAGCGCCGGTCGGAGGTGCATCTGATGCCCGGCACTGTCCTGCTGCGCGAGTACGAATCCAATGAGTATCGTGTCACGGTCACGCCAGAGGGGTTCTACGATCTGAACGGCAAGGTGTTCAAGAGCCTGTCGGCGGCGGCGCGGCACATCACCGGCGTCAATTGGTCGGGGCCGGCGTTCTTTGGCGTGAAACAGGATTGTGGCAAGAAAGGCGGCAAGAAATGAAAGCACCCGTCACGCGCAAGCGCTGCGCCGTCTATTGCCGGGTCTCCACCGACGAGCGGCTCGACCAATCGTTCAACTCCATCGATGCGCAACGTGAGGCTGGGCAGGCGTTCATCGTCAGCCAACGCACTGAGGGCTGGATTCCGGTGGTCGATGATTACGACGATGGTGGCTTCTCCGGCGGCAATATGGATCGGCCGGCGCTGAAACGATTGCTCGCCGACATCGATGCCGGGAAGGTCGACATCGTGGTGGTGTACAAGATCGACCGCCTCACCCACAACCTGGCCGACTTTGCCAAGATGGTCGAACTGTTCGATCAGCGCGGCGTGAGTTTCAGCGCTGTCACGCAGCAGATCAACTCGGCGACGTCGATGGGCAGGCTGATGCTGAACATCCTGCTGTCGTTCGCGCAGTTCGAACGGGAGGTCACTGGCGAGCGGATCAGGGACAAAATTGCCGCCAGCAAGGCCAAGGGCATGTGGATGGGCGGCACGCCACCGTTGGGCTACGACGTCTGCAACCGGGTACTGGTGATCAACGAACCCGAGGCCAAGATCGTGCGCGGCATCTGGCGACGGTTCGTGGAGTTGCGGTCGACCACGGAATTGGCCCGCGAGTTGAACGCCAACGGGGTGACGACCAAGGCATGGACGACACAGGATGGCGTCTTCCGTCCCGGGCGGCCGATCACCAAGCAGAATCTTTACAAGACCCTGCGCAATCCGATCTACCTCGGCATGATCAGCCACAAGGCAAAAACGTACCCTGGTCAGCACGAGCCCATTCTCGATCAGGCTCTCTGGGACCAGGCGCAAGCGATCCTCGCTGTGGAATCCGGTCTGCGTGCCTCGCAGACCATGACCCGCCACGACCATGAACCCATCCTGCGCGGCCTGCTGTTCGCCCCTGACGGCGACCGGATGCTACCAACGGCCACCAAAAAGAAGTCAGGCAAGCGGTATCGCTATTACCTGCCGTACTCCGATAAGAAACTCGGACGCGGTACCAACCCCTTCGGCATCGTGCCGGCCGAGCAGATCGAGGCGCTGGTACTGGAACAGATCAAATCGGCATTACAGGCGCCGGAGATGATTCAGGCGGTGTGGGATGAGGTTCAGAAACTGGACGCCACGGTGCCGGAACCCACTGTAGTGCTGGCGATGCGCAATCTGTCGGTGGTCTGGAACGAGATGTTCCCGGAGGAACGGTGCCGGCTGGTGAAGTTGTTGATTGCCCGGGTGCAACTCAAGGACGAGGGCATCGACATCGAATGGCATCCGGCCGGGTGGTCGGCGCTGATGGCGGAACTGGCACCGAACAGCATCGGGGCGGAATTGCGTGAACTGGAAATGGAGGCAATGGCATGAGAGGAATGGAGCAGACGGGTCAGGCACGTTCAAACACAGCAAAGCTGGAACATGGCATCAAGCTGACCACGTTCATCCCGGTGCGCTTCGTGCGGCACAAGGCGCGCAAAGTGGTGGTCGAACCGACGACGCCCGGACGGATGGCATCGCCCATGAACCTTGGCCAACCGATGTCTGTCGATGCGAATTTGATGGCGGCGCTGGCCAAGGCGTTCTTCTGGCAGGAACTCATCGATTCGGGTCGAGTGAAGAATATGACCGAACTGGCCAAAGCCGAGAAGGTCGGACTGGCGCGGATGCAGAAGATGTTGAAGCTCGCCCGGCTGGCACCCGATATCGTTGAGGACATTGCGCGGGGCCGGCAGCCGGTAGGGCTGTCGCTGCTGTTCTTCGTCGAGAATCCGCTGCCGGATGACTGGAATGCACAGCGGGACGTGATTGGCGGGCTGGCAAAGTGATGGCCTACAATCGGCCAATCACCCTTGGAGATCGCCGTGGAGCCCATCCTCGATTCAACACTGACCTGCCCGGTGTGCGGTCACGTCAAGACCGAGCGGATGCCCACCGATGCCTGCCAGTGGTTCTACGACTGCGACGGTTGCCACACGGTGCTCAAACCCAAGCCGGGCGATTGCTGCGTGTTCTGTTCCTACGGGACGGTACCGTGTCCGCCGATCCAGGTTTCAGGAAAATCCTGCTGCGCGTAGTCGCCCGGAGAGAGTGTTTGTAACCCGGTTGGTAGGCGTATTGTGGTGCAAACCGCCGCCAGGAAACCCGCATGATTACAAGGTATCGAGCCTTGACCGGGCTAGACAAAAACAGAGAAAAGAGAGGAATTCTGGTGGCCGGCAGGGCGAAATCAGGGCCTGCTGGCGATCATCGAAATTCGCACCGCCCGCGAAACCCCGCCACTGCTGGCCCTTCGCGGGCAGAAAAAAGCCCGGAGCATGTCCGGGCTTTGGTGTTCTGGTGGAGAGGATGAGGATCGAACTCACGACCTCCGCATTGCGAACGCGGCGCTCTCCCAGCTGAGCTACCCCCCCACACGAGGCGCGGACTATAGCAAAAATCTCCTTCAGGGCATAGATGGCCGCGCGCGCCAGATCAGCCAGGCGCCGACCAGGATCATGGGCAGGGAGAGCCACTGGCCCATGCTGACGGTGTAGGAGACGCCGAAGATGCCATCGTCCGGATTTCGGAAGAACTCGCCGATGCTGCGGAACACACCGTAACCGACCAGGAAGGCGCCGGAAACCGCGCCGACTGGCCGGGGCCGGGAGGAATACCACCAGAGGATCAGGAACAGCAGCAATCCTTCCATGCCTGCCTGGTAGATCTGCGAGGGGTGGCGCGGGAGATTGTCCACCTGGGGAAAGATCATCGCCCAGGGCAGGCTGGGGTCGGCCGGACGACCCCAGAGTTCGCCGTTGATGAAGTTGCCGATGCGTCCGAACATCAGGCCCAATGGCACCAGAGGGCCGACGAAGTCGCCGACCTGGAGGAAGCTGCGGCCGGTCTTGCGAGCATAGGCCCAGAGGGCGACGAACACGCCCAGCATGCCGCCGTGGAAGGACATGCCGCCTTTCCAGACGGCGATGATTTCCACAGGATGGCTGAAGTAATAATCGGGTTCGTAGAACAGCACCTGGCCCAGACGCCCGCCCAGGATTACGCCAAGCACGCCCCAGAAGAGGAGATCGTCGAGATCCACCGCGCTCCATCCGCTGCGAGGCGTGCAGCGGCGGCGGCCGAGGAGGATGAAGGCGGCGAAGGCGAGCACGTACATCAGGCCATACCAGCGCACAGCGAGGGGGCCGAGTTGAAGCGCTACGGGGTCGAACTGGGGATGAACGAGCATGAGGCAGGCCTGGTACGCTGGGCTAAAATGGGGCGATTATAGAGACCACTAGGTTACGTCCCATGCCTGAATACCGTTCCCGCACCACTACACACGGTCGCAACATGGCCGGCGCCCGCGCCCTGTGGCGTGCGACCGGCATGAAGGACGAGGATTTCTCCAAGCCGATCATCGCCATCGCCAATTCCTTCACCCAGTTCGTGCCGGGCCACGTGCATCTGAAGGACATGGGGCAACTGGTGGCGCGCGAGATCGAGGCGGCCGGCGGCGTGGCCCGCGAGTTCAACACCATCGCCGTGGATGACGGCATCGCCATGGGCCACGGCGGCATGCTGTATTCTCTGCCCAGTCGCGACCTGATCGCCGATTCGGTGGAATACATGTGCAACGCCCATTGCGCCGATGCACTGGTGTGTATCTCCAACTGCGACAAAATCACCCCGGGCATGTTGATGGCAGCATTGCGCCTGAACATCCCCGTTGTGTTTGTCTCGGGCGGGCCGATGGAAGCCGGTAAGGTGGTCTGGGACCACAAGACGATCAAGCTCGATCTGGTGGACGCGATGGTGCAGGCTGCCGATGCGGCCCGATCGGATGCGGAAGTGGAGGCCACCGAGCGCTCCGCTTGCCCCACCTGCGGTTCCTGTTCCGGCATGTTCACCGCCAATTCGATGAACTGTCTGACCGAGGCGCTGGGTTTGAGCCTGCCCGGCAACGGTTCCCTGCTGGCGACGCATGCCGACCGCAAGGCACTGTTCCTGCGTGCCGGACGCCTGATCGTCGAGTTGGCCCAGCGCTGGTACGAGAAGGACGACGCTTCTGTACTGCCGCGCACCATCGCCAGCTTCGAGGCTTTCGAGAACGCCATGGCGCTCGATATCGCCATGGGAGGCTCCACCAACACCGTGCTGCACCTGCTGGCGGCGGCACATGAAGCCGGAGTGAATTTCACCATGAAGGACATCGACCGCCTGTCGCGGCGCGTGCCCAATCTGGCCAAGGTGGCACCAAGCACCCAGCTCTATCACATGGAGGATGTACATCGTGCCGGCGGCGTCATGGCCATCCTGGGCGAACTCGACCGCGCCGGATTGCTACACCGCGAATGCCGCACCGTGCATAGCAAGACGCTGGGTGGCGCCTTGCAGGTGTGGGACGTGATGCAGGCGCACGATGTCTCGGTGTTCGACTTTTTCAAGGCCGCGCCAGGCGGCGTGCCGACGCAAGTCGCGTTCTCGCAGAGCCGCCGCTTTCCGGAGCTGGACCTGGACCGCGCCAACGGTTGCTTGCGCGACAAGGCCCATGCCTATTCCCAGGACGGCGGCCTGGCGGTGCTTCATGGCAACCTGGCGCTGGATGGCTGCATCGTCAAGACGGCGGGGGTGGATGCCAGCATCCTGAAATTCACCGGTCCGGCACGCATCTTCGAGAGCCAGGAATCTGCGGTGGCTGCCATCCTCGCCGACCAGATCGCAGAGGGCGATGTCCTGGTGATTCGTTACGAGGGGCCGCGCGGCGGCCCCGGCATGCAGGAGATGCTCTACCCGACTTCGTATCTGAAATCCAAGGGCCTGGGTAAAGCCTGCGCCTTGATCACCGATGGGCGTTTCTCCGGCGGCACCTCGGGTTTGAGCATCGGCCATGTCTCACCGGAGGCGGCGGAAGGCGGTGCCATCGGCTTGGTGCGCGAGGGCGATGCCATCGAGATCGACATCCCCAACCGCAGCCTTCGCGTGGCCCTTGCCGATGCGGAGTTGGCGAGCCGCCGCGCCGAGATGGAAGCGAGAGGTGCCCGAGCCTGGAAGCCGGAAAACCGCGACCGCCTGGTCTCCCCCGCGTTGCGCGCTTACGCCGCGATGACCACGAGTGCGGCGTTCGGGGCGGTGCGGGATGTGACGCAGGTGGAACGGTGAGGAAATGAAACAGCCCCCTTACTCGTATGCTCGCAGAGGCCCGGCTATCCAGCCGGACCGTTCGGCAGGCGCGGCGCAGTGCGCTACGAATGCCCTCTCAAGAAGCACACTTCAACCCGTTGATTCACAAAGAAATAATCGCGGCAGCACCGGCTTCAAGCCGGCTGTTTTCAAAGACACAGGCAAGGATGCCTACGCTACAGGGAAGGCCTCACCATTGCTTCTTCAACCTGCTCTCCTAGGGTGGGTTACATCGCTGTCTCACCCCCCAAGGGGGAGGCCTTCGGAACGGCCGTGCGGAACTGACATGGGACTAGCATGGGACTAGCGCTGCGCGACCCGGAATACCACACCTACGGCGATTACCTCACCTGGCCGGAGGAGGTGCGCTACGAGCTGATCGACGGCGACGCTTACTTGATGGCGCCGGCGCCCACGGTCAGCCACCAGCATATTGCCGGGGAGGTTTATCGGCAACTGGCAAACGCCCTGCGCGGCAGTCCTTGCCGCGTCCTGATCGCTCCGTTGGACGTGCTTCTACCCAAGGCAGACGAGGCCGACGACCGCATTGACACCGTGGTGCAGCCCGACGTGCTGGTGGTCTGTGACCAGAGGAAGGTCAGCGAACGGGGCGTGCGCGGTGCCCCCGATTTCGTGCTGGAGGTGCTCTCCCCATTCACCGCCGGCCAAGATCAGGCGAGAAAACTTCGCATCTACGAGCGCCACGGCGTGCAGGAATACTGGCTGGTGCAGCCCTGGGGCAAGGTGCTCACGGTCTATCGGCTGGAAAACGGTGCCTACGGGTGCCCCCACACCCAGGAACTCGAAGGCGAAACCCCGGTAGGCGTACTCGAAGGCGTGGTCATCCAGTGGGATGAACTCGCCGCCCGCCTGCCGCAGCCCGAGTACTGAGGGCATGCGGATATTCAACTCCCCCGAGCAAGCCCCTGCCGAGCCGGACTCGAACGAGCCCGATCCGCTGGCACGGTTTCGTACCTGGCGCGGTTTTCTTCTCGCCGCCATCGTGCTCAACGTGCTGTTCGTTTACGGCATGATCGGCAGCGTGGCGGACCCCAGCGTCGCCGCTTGGACCAAGGCGCTGTCCTGGTTTCCCTTCGCGGTCATCGCCTCGGCCTTGTACCTCGTCCTGCTGACCAAGCTATCCCGAGCCGACGCAGATTGCGCCAGGGCCGCCGGCCGTGCCGGCCGGGCAGGCAGTTACAAGACGCGCTATGTCTTCCTCTGCGTTGCCATGATCCTCGCCAACTGGGTCGCCCTCTTCGCCGCATGAACACGTCATCCACCTCACATCCCAACCAGGAGCCCCCCATGACGCTCACCGACCTCAATAGCCGCTTCGGTCTTAACGACCAACTGAAATTCGTCGAAGGCCCCGGCGGGCTGATCTTTGCGGAGATCGACAACGCGCTGGGCACCGCCTACCTTTGCCTGCAAGGCGCGCACATCACTACCTTCCGGCCCAAGGACCAGGCTGAGCCGGTGATCTGGCTGTCCGATTACGCCAAGTTCGTGGCGGGCAAGTCCATACGCGGGGGCGCGCCCGTTTGCTGGCCCTGGTTCGGCGCGCATGCGACGGAATCCGGCTTCCCAGGCCATGGCTACGCCCGCACCGTGATGTGGGAGGTCACGCAGTCCGCGTCTTTGACCAGCGGCGAGACCGAAATCACCCTGGCCCTGATCGAGAATGAGCAGAGTCGCGCACAGTGGCCGCATCCCTGCCGCGTGGAACTCAACGTGGTCGTGGGCCGTAGCCTGAAAGCCCGCCTCATCACGACCAACCTGGGCGATTCCGACCTCGGCATCGGCGAGGCCCTGCATACTTATCTCCAGATCGGCGACATTGCCGAAATTCGGGTACTGGGCCTGGAAGGTTGCGAGTATGTGGACAAGGTCGGCCCTGTGGCTCGGCGCGAGCAGGCCGGTCCGATCAGCTTCACCGGCGAAGTCGACCGGGTCTATGTGAACAGCGAGTCCACCTGCGTGATTGAGGACAGCAAACTGAAGCGCCGTATCCTCATTGCTAAAAGCGGTTCCCGTTCCACCGTGGTGTGGACGCCCTGGGCGGAAAAGGCCGACAAGATGGGCGACTTCGGCCCGGATGGCTGGCGCCGCATGGTTTGCGTGGAGTCCGGAAACGCCCTTGACAACGTGGTGCTCATCCCGGCTGGGCAGAGCCACACGCTGAGCGTGGAGTATTCGGCGCAAGTGCTGTAGTGCAACCCGCCCTTCGCGCTACAATGCGCGCCCTTCAAAGCCTTGAATTGACAGCGGAATGCAGCTATTTGCCTGTGGCGTCAACCACCACACAGCCCCCGTAGCCATTCGGGAGCGGGTCGCGTTCGGCCCGGACATCCTGCCGCGCGCGCTCACGGAGTTGACCGGCGAGCACGGCCCGGCCCGGGAAGCGGCGATTCTTTCCACCTGCAATCGCACGGAGATCTACTGCAACACGTCGCAACCCGCGGACGTGGCGGAATGGTTGGCGAACTTCCACGGCCTCCCCGCACGCGATGTCAAACCCTATCTTTACCAGTTTCCCGGAGATCAGGCCGCCAACCACGCTTTCCGGGTGGCTTCCGGGCTCGATTCCATGGTTTTGGGCGAAACCCAGATACTGGGTCAGATGAAGCAGGCGGCGGAGAAGGCAGCCGATGCGGGTACGCTCGGTCTGCTACTCAACAAGCTGTTCCAGCGCACCTTCTCGGTGGCCAAGGAGGTGCGCACCGCCACCGAAATCGGCTCCAGCACGGTCTCCATGTCGGCCGCCGCGGTCTGCCTGGCGGAACGCATCTTCCCCAGCATCAGCGAGCAGGCGGTGCTGTTCATCGGTGCCGGCGAAATGATCGACCTGGTCGCCACCCACTTCGCCGCCAAGGGGCCGCGCCGCCTGATGGTGGTGAACCGAACCATCGAGCGGGCGCGCGCGCTGGCCGACAAATTCGGCGGTGAGGCGTCGGCCCTCCCCAACCTGCCGGAACTGCTGCACGAGTTCGACATCCTGGTCACTTCCACGGCGAGCCCCTTGCCCATCGTCGGCTTGGGGATGGTGGAGCGGGCGATCAAGGCGCGCAAACGCCGACCCATCTTCATGGTCGACCTGGCCGTGCCACGCGACATCGAGGCCGAGGTCGGTCACCTCGACGACGTCTTCCTCTACACCGTGGACGATCTCGGCGAAGTGGTGCGATCCGGGCAGTCCAGCCGCCAGTCTGCGGTCGTACAGGCGGAAGTCATCATCGCCTCCAGTGTCAACGAATTCATGCACTGGATGAACACTCGTCGCACCGTGCCGGTGATACGATCCTTGCGCGACCACGGCGAGCGTCTGCGCC
This sequence comes from uncultured Pseudomonadota bacterium, assembly GCA_903883985.1. Taxonomy (GTDB): domain Bacteria; phylum Pseudomonadota; class Gammaproteobacteria; order Burkholderiales; family Thiobacillaceae; genus PFJX01. The sequence continues at coordinate 16,277 of CAISDD010000249.1, forward strand.
GCCACGAACTGGACAAGGCGAACAAGGCGCTCCAGCGCGGCGACGACCCGCGTGCCGTGCTCGATTCCATGAGCCGCGCCCTGATGAACAAGCTGCTGCACGATCCCAGCCATGCGCTGAATCAGGCCGGTGATGCCGAGCGCGAGCAACTCGCTCGCCTGGTATCCAGGCTCTACAACCTGCACGGAGAGTAGCAAGTCGCAAGCCGCAAGTCGGCTTGCCAATCGCTGCACAATGAAACCCTCCCTCCAGTCCAAGCTCGAACAACTCGCCTTCCGCCTCGAAGAAATCGATGGCCTGCTCGCCGATGAGCGTGCCACGGCGGATCTGTCGCAGTATCGCAAGCTCAACCAGGAACACGCGGAAATCATGCCGGTGGTGGTGCATTACCACTCGTGGCAGCAGGTACAGGCCGATCTCGCCACCGCAGAAGGGCTGCTATGCGACCCGGACATGAAGGAATTCGCCCAGGAAGAGGTGGAATCCGCGAAACAGCGCATCCTCGAACTCGACCGGCAATTGCAGCTCCTGCTGTTGCCAACCGACCCCAACGACTTGCGCAACCTGTTCCTGGAAATCCGCGCCGGCACCGGCGGCAACGAGTCCGCGCTGTTCGCCGGCGACCTTCTGCGCATGTACAGCCGTTACGCCGAGCGGCAGCACTGGAAGGTGGAAATTGTCTCGGACAGCTTGGGCGAAGTCGGTGGTTACAAGGAAGTGATCTGCCGCGTGGAGGGGCAGGGCGCCTACTCGAGACTGAAGTTCGAGTCCGGCGGCCACCGCGTGCAACGGGTGCCGACGACCGAGACCCAGGGCCGCGTCCACACCTCGGCCTGCACGGTGGCGGTGATGCCGGAGGCGGAGGAAGCAGGGGAAATCGACATCAATCCGGCCGATTTGCGCATCGACACCTTTCGTGCCAGCGGTGCAGGCGGCCAGCACATCAACAAGACCGACTCCGCCGTGCGCATCACCCACTTACCCAGCGGCCTGGTGGTGGAATGCCAGGATGATCGCTCGCAGCACCGCAACAAGGCTCAGGCACTGGCCGTGCTGGCCGCGCGCCTGAAGGACCAGCAGGATCGGGCCGCCCACGCCCATGAGGCCAGCACCCGGAAAAGCCTGATCGGCACGGGCGACCGTTCCGATCGCATCCGCACCTATAACTTCCCGCAGGGCCGCGTCACCGACCACCGCATCAACCTGACCTTATACAAACTCGGACTGGTCATGGAAGGCGACCTCGACGATCTGATTGCCGCGCTCATTGCCGAACACCAGGCGGAGTTGCTGGCGGCCTTGAGCGGTGAGGGGTGAAGTGCGCTCCCTCCACCAGGGAAGGGGCCTGGGGGAGGGGGCAACGGTTGCGGAATGCCTCGCCACCGCCGCCAGACAACTGGCGGGGGCGCTCGCCCTCCCTCCCCGCGAAGCCCGCCTGGAAGCGCAAATCCTGTTCGCCCACGCACTCGGAGTGAACCGGGCCTGGTTGATCGGCCACGACCGCGATGTGCCGACGGCGGCGCCCGTCATCGAAGCACTGCTGCGGCGGCGTCTGGCCGGTGAGCCAGTGGCTTACCTGCTGGGAGAACGCGAGTTCTATGGCCGCACGTTCCGGGTCACGCCCGATGTGCTGATTCCCCGCCCGGATACCGAGTTGCTGGTGGAATTGGCCCTCGAGCACTTACCGCAGCAGGCAACTCGCACGCTGCTCGATGTTGGCGTCGGTAGCGGCGCGGTGGCGGTGAGCCTGGCACTGGAACGCCCTCTCTGCCGGACCTGTGGGGTCGACCTTAGCGCCGCCGCGCTGGAAGTAGCCAGGGCCAATGCCCGTGGCTTGCAGGCCGAGGTGGAGTTCCTGGTTGGCGACGGCTTTAACGCGCTGAGTGGTCGCCGCTTCGACCTCATCGTCAGCAACCCGCCCTACATCGCCGCCTCCGACCCACACCTGAACCAGGGCGATCTGCGCTTCGAGCCGCGCCTGGCATTGGTCGCGGGCAGCGATGGACTCGATCTGATCCGCCGCCTGGTGGGGGAGGCACCCATGCACCTGGAAACAGACGGATGGCTGCTCCTGGAGCACGGTTGGGATCAGGCCGGGGTGGTGCGCGACTTGCTCCGTGGCGGCGGTTTCGCCAGCGTGTTCAGCGCCAAGGACCTCGCCGGCCATGAACGGGTCAGCGGCGGCCATCGCTAAAACACGGACAGGCCTTCAGTATTTCCAGGAAATGTCGTTAATATCGACGAGGTGGCTACTCACCCCCAGGAGTCGGCAACATGGATCTTTTTAGCGTTACTTCGGACAACCTGTTCACCCCTGTGACCGATGCTCGATCGGCGCAGATGCAGAACATGTCCATACGTGCGCTGAACGACGGCCTGAAGCAGTTCACCGCCGGAAAATACGACGTCGCCATCGCCAGCTTCAAGAAATCCATCAGTTTCGCGCCGACGACCGACTCCGCGCTCAACGCCGCCGACTATATGGCGCGCTCTTACGTCATCCAGGGCAACACCCAGGCGGCCATCGGCGCGTATACGAAAGCGCTGAAGGTCGCGCCGAACCGGGACGACCTGCATGTCCAGCTCGGCAACCTCTATACGAGTAACAAGGACTACACCAATGCCCTGGCCCAGTACAAGCTGGGGGTGAAATACAACGCCAGTCCGGCCAACCTGTTTTCCCTGGGGCAGGGCTATCTTGGGGCCGGTCAGACAGACCAGGCGATGCTGCAGTTCCAGCGCTTGAAGCAGCAGCAACCCAATGGGCCTTATGGCGACTTCGGCATGGGGCAGACCTATGCCAAGCAGGGGAACCATCAGGCGGCCATCGATTCCTTCCAGAAAGCCTTAGCCAAGAAAGGCGATTATCTGAACGCCTATTCGGAAATGGGCCGCGCCTATGTCGACAATGGGCAGATGGATCAGGCTAAGCAGCAGGCCGCCACACTCAACACCCTCTCGCCCGTGGATACCACGCTCGCCAACGGGCTGAACCAGTACATCTACCAAAAAAGCAAACCGCAGATCGTGCAGGCCAATGCCAGCAAGGTCTTTACCCCCTTCCTCGCGTCACTGGGACCGGGCACCCCGGTCAATGCCATGGGTTTTTACACCTTGAGCCAGGCCAACGCCTCGCAGACCGTCTCCATGGTTTTTAAGTTCAGCAAGCAGATGGACCAACGCTCGGTGGAAAACGTCTTCAACTGGAATATCGCTCGCGCCATCGGCACGGGCCGCGGCGATGGCTACAACTCCGACATGTCGCCGCCCAGCTCGGATGTCAATCTGCAACCGACTCCGCTAGGCGTGTATTACGATACTGCCACGCAGAGCGCCACGGTGCTGTTCAACCTCACCCAGAACGCGACGGCCGACGGCACGATCGACCCCAGGCACATCAACTTCAGCTTCGCCGGCAAGGATGTGACCGGCCTGACGATGGATAAAACCGCGAACATGTACAGCGGATATGCCGGGGTCGCCTAGCGGCACCCTCCTGAAGCCCTCGTTTTTGCCGAAGCTTCGCCGCAGCCGTGCCCGCGAACCTTATCCCACTAAAATGAAGCTCTCCGCCTTTCATAGACTTTTCGCCGTCCTCTTTCTCGGCTTCGCTTCCGGCCTGCCCCTGGCGCTGACCGGCCAGGCCATGCAGGCGTGGTTGAGCGTGGAGGGCGTGGATATCGCCACCATCGGCTTCCTGGGCCTGGTGGGGGTGCCTTACACCTTCAAGTTCCTCTGGGCGCCTCTGCTGGACCGCTTCGAGCCGCCCATCCTGGGCCGACGGCGCGGCTGGCTGGTGCTCACGCAACTCCTGCTGGCGGCGGTTCTCTGGGGAATGTCCGGCGCCGACCCGAAAGCCGCACCGCTGGCCTTCGCCGGGGTGGCGCTGGGGGTGGCCTTTCTTTCCGCCTCGCAGGATGTGGTGATCGATGCTTATCGCACCGATCTGCTGGCACCCGCCGAGCGCGGCCTGGGCGGCTCGCTGGCGGTGTTCGGCTATCGCATCGCCATGATCCTTTCGGGCGGCATCAGCCTCATCTGGGCGGAGCAGTGGCATAGCTGGGGCCGGGTGTACGCGGTGATGGCCTGGATCATGGTGGCCGCTGCCGCTTTTTCCCTGCTTGCCCTCCCTAAAATTAGCGGCGCAGTGCAGCCTTCGGGCTCCAGCCCGCTGCGTGAACTGCGCGGTTTCCTGGCACTCCTCGCCGGGGCGCTGGTCGGCGTCTTCGTCAGTCGCTGGGGATTGCAGGGCCTGGGCCTGAACCCGGACGACCCGAGCAAGTGGGTGCGCCTGGCCTTCGTCCTGGCGGGCCTGGCCTGCGCCTTGCCACTGGGCTACTGGGCGGCACGCATAGCGGGATTCGAGACCTTGAGCCTGTCCCTGTCGAGCTATTTCAGCCAGTCCGCGGCCTGGTCCTTCCTGCTCTTGATCGTGCTCTACAAGTTGTCGGATGCTTTCGCCGGCAGCCTGACCACGCCCTTCCTGATCAAGGGTATGGCCTTCACCCAGGCGGAAGTGGGCATCGTCAACAAGATCATCGGCATCTGGCTGACCATCTTCGGCGCCCTCCTGGCCGGAGCCCTGATGCTGCGACTCAACCTGTATCGCGCCTTGCTGCTTTTCGGCTTGTTGCAGATGCTCGCCAACTTCGGCTTCTACGCCCTGGCGGTGTTGGGCCGCGGCGCTTGGGGTGGATTCACGGTGCAGCCCTTCGACTGGGGTTTCGTGGCCATCGCCCAGCCGGCGCAGATAGACAATCTACTGATGACCGCCATTGCCGCCGAGAATATCACCAGCGGCATGGGCACGGCGGCCTTCGTCGCCCTGCTGATGAGCTTGTGCAGTCACCGCTACAGCGCCACCCATTACGCCCTGCTCTCGGCGCTGGCTGCGGTCGGTCGCATCTACGTGAGCCCTCTGGCCGGCGTGATGGCGGAGGCGGTCGGCTGGCCGGCCTTCTTCGTCGTGGCCGTGTTGCTGGGTTTGCCGGGAATCTACATGGTCTGGCGCATGCGCGCGGCCATCAAGGGGCTGATCCCCTGATCCCAGGAGCCCCCGCAACCAGTAAAGCGACAGGACGGGTTGGACTACGGGACTTCGCAACGTGTGCATGCTGGGGCGCGCCAGGCAGGACGCAGTAGCGGCTGCGCACGGATTTCAGCTCGGGAGTCACGACAAGCGCGGGAATCTACCTCAAGCAGCGGCCGGGGAACCTGAGTTAGCGCACGTCGGACGCCTGCGGGTGTTATCCTGCCGCGCTCATCTATTTGCACATGGTTCATGTTCGCACTACTAGGTCGCCTGCTTTGCCGTTTTCCCTGGCTTTTCGTCGTGGTCGCCGTCGTCGTGGTGGGGCTGGCTGCGGGTTTCGGCGCCGATGTCGTGCGACACCTGACCCTGGCGCCGGGCTGGGATGTGCCGGGTAGCGGCTCCGAACTGGCGTTCAAACAACTGCGCGACCGCCTGGGCAAGGACGAAACCCCCGTCATCGTGATGTTCCACGCCCGGGGGGGCATGCCGGCCAACATCGATGCCCCTGCTTTCCGCGCGGGGGTTGAAGCCGCTCTGGATGGCATCGGCAGCAATCCCGATGTCAGCGGTGTGCAGAGCTATTACGGCAGCGGCGATGCCCGCTTGCGAGCTGCCAGCGGCAAACTTACCTATGCCGTGATCAGGCTGAAACTTTCCGCCGACGAGGGCATGGGGGCTTACCAGCGCCTGCGCGCGCAACTGCACAGCGACAAGGTGGTCATTGAACTCGGCGGGGAACTCGCCACCTATGTCGATGTGCGCGAACAACTGGCTAAAGACATCTGGAACGCGGAGGTGGTCAGCTTCGCCCTGCTCGCCGTGCTTCTGGTCTGGGTGTTCGGCTCGGTGGTGGCAGCGGCCTTGCCGCTGATCATCGGCGGCGTCACCATCGTGTTATCTGCCGCAGCACTCAAGTTCTTCACCTTGTTCACCGACGTCAGCGTCTATGCCGCCAATGTCGTGTCCATGCTGGGACTGGGACTGGCCATCGACTATGGCCTGTTCATCGTCTCGCGTTATCGCGAGGAACTGGCGCGCGGCGGCAGCCCGGAGATCATCCTCTACGCCACCTTGTCGACCGCCGGCCGCACCGTCGCCTATAGCGGTCTGACCGTGGCCTCCAGCCTGTTCTGTCTGCTCTTGATGCCACAACGCTTCTTCCAGAACATGGGCCTGGCCGGCGGCATTTCCGTGGGTTCGGCGATGATCACCTCGGTGGTGCTGTTGCCCGCCTTGCTGGCCTTGCTCGGGCCCCGCGTCAATCGACTGGCGTTGCCGGTGCTGGCCATGCGCAGCGCACGCCAGGAGGGCAGCGGCGGCTGGTATCGCTTCAGCCAGTTCGTGATGCGCCATGCCGTGTTGGTGCTGGTGGGGGCCTTCCTCCTGCTGGGGGGGATGGGGCTGCCGGTGCTGCACATCCAGGTCGGCCCCTCAGACAGCAAATCGCTCCCCCGCAGCGCCGAGAGCCGCCGCGTCCAGGAGGCGCTGGACAGCGACTTCCGCCACGCCGAGCTCAGCCCCCTGGTGATAACCGTTCGCGCCACGGGTCCGGCCCAGGAAAACGCCGGCCTGAGCGGCCTGCACGACCTGACGCAGCGCATCCTTGCCCTGCATGGCGTTAGCCGCGTCGCCAGCCTGGTCAGCCTGACCGATCCGCAGAATCAGGCCGGCGCCCTCACCCTGGCCGACTATCGCCTCATGTACCAGTACCCGGAGCAGTTCCCCGTCGCCCAGTTGGGGCTGCAGGAATACGCCAAGGGACAAGACAGCTTGATGTTCGTCTATTACCGGGCGGCGCCGACCTCGCCGCAAGCACGCGCCCTGGTACGCCAGGTGCGCGCCCTGCCGCTGCCGACAGGACTACAGGAGGTGGAGGTGGGCGGCTTTCCCGCGTTTCACCTGGACTACGTGGAATCCTTGCGCAGCGGGGTTCCCTGGGTCATCCTCGCCATCGTCTGCGTGATATTCGTGCTGCTGTTCCTGATGCTGGGCAGCGTGCTGGTGCCGCTCAAAGCCGTGGTCACCAATTTGTTCTCGCTCTCCGCCACCTTCGGCATTTTGGTGTGGATATTCCAGGACGGCCATCTCTCCAGCCTGCTCCACTTCACTCCCCAAGGCAGCATGGATGGCACCATTCTGGTGTTGGTCTTCGCCAGCGCCTTCGGCCTTTCCATCGACTACGAGGTATTCCTGCTCTCGCGAGTCAAGGAAATCAGCGTCGCCACCGGCGACAACATGCGCGCCGTGGCCTCCGGCATCCAGAAGAGTGGCCCGATCATCACCAGTGCGGCCCTGCTCATCGGCATCGTCCTGGGCACCTTTGCGATGGGCGAAGTGGTGTTCATGAAGGCGATGGGCCTGGGATTGCTACTTTCCGTCTTCGTCGACGCCACCCTGGTGCGCATGCTGCTGGTACCCGCCTCGCTGCGCTTGCTGGGAAACCTCAACTGGTGGGCGCCGCAGCCGCTGCTGCGCATCTACCAGCGCTTCAACCTCAGCGAAATCGATCCACGCCAGCACGAGGAAACATGATGATGATGAATCTCCGCCTTATCTTTCTGGCCCTGGCAGCACTCCCCCTGGGGGCTGCGGCCGACCTGACCCTCACCGGCCGCAGCACGGTCATGTCGATGAACGTGCCCTCCACCAGCCAGGAGCGGGTCTACCTGAAGAAATCCTGGTTGCGCCGCGACCAGCTTGATCGCGGCAAGGCCTACACCTACATCTACGATCTGCGTGGCCGCGAGATCAACGCGCTCGATCATTCCCAGCGCCAGCTTCGAGTCTATGGCATGAACCCGGTCGCCAACACGCCGGATGCCAGGATTTCACAAAAGGATCTCAAGCTGGAACTCGAGCCCACCGGCCTTAGGCATCAGCTAGGCGCATGGAACTGTGTCGAGCACAATCTGGATGCCAGCATGCCGGCTGAACTGGGGCCGGAGAAGGCCATCCTGCAGTTGGCCGGCAAGGTCTGGCTGGCGAAGAACACGCACGAACAGAAGGATCTGCAGGTCTTCTTCAAGGCGATGGACTCGCCTGATTTTCTCATTGGCATCCCCGCCCTGGCGAAGGTCTCACCCGCGCAGATGCGCGCCGTAGGCGAGGTCCTGCAACGCCTGTTCTCACACGGCATGGTCTGCGCCATAGAAGTGGACCTCAAATACGAAGGTGGCGGCCGCATGGCGGACCTCGCCAGACGCATGGGCACCCGGCTCAATGTCGTCTACGAGAACGCCAGTGGCGACCCGGTGCCCGACGCATTCTTCATGGTGCCGCCTGGCTACCAGCGGGTAAGCCGCTAGCCGCGTCCTTGCTCGAATACCGACTATCCCGTGTCACCGCCGTCGCCTGCAAGATCGACGCGCGTAGGGCCGCAGGATGAATCGCGACGCCCTCCTGCAAACCCTGCATGCGCGGGTGCCCAATCTGCTGGCGGTTTACGCTTTCGGCAGCCGGGTGCAGGGCACGGCCGGGGCGGAGAGCGATCTCGATCTGGCCGTCCTGGTGGCGGGTTACGCCGAGCCTGTGGCCTTGTGGGAACTGGCCGGCGACCTGGCCGACCCGGCGGGCTGCCCGGTGGATTTGGTGGATTTGCGCGCCGCCTCCACGGTGTTGCAGTACCAGGTCATCACCACGGGCCGGCGCTGGTGGGCAAGGGATGTCCAGGCGGCGCTTTACGAGGCAGCGATTCTGAGCGAAAAAACAGCCCTGGACACGGCTCGCGCCGGGTTGCTGGCGGATATTCAAAGAGAGGGGACGATCTATGGCCGATGACGTGTTGCTCAACAAGGCCGCCAGCATCGAGCGCTGCGTGGCGCGGGCGCGCGAGGAATATGAGCGGGATCCGGCCACGTTCGCCGCCGACTTCACCCGCCAGGACGCGGCCATCCTGAACATCCAGCGCGCCTGCGAGGCGGCCCTGGACATGGGCCAGCACCTGATCCGTCGCGACAAGCTGGGGGTTCCGCAAAGCGCCCGCGACGTGTTCGCGCTGTTGGCACAAGCCGGCTGGATCGACGCAGCTCTGGCCGACGCGCTCAAGCGCATGGTGGGTTTCCGCAACATCGCTGTTCACGATTACCAAAGCCTGCAACTGCCGATCACCGTGAGCATCATCGAAAAGCATCTGGAAGAGTTCCCGCGTTACAGCCAGGCCTTGCTGCTGGGCGACGCGGCCCGGTCGGGGAAGTAGGCGTGGCGAAATTATGGGATCGTTCCCGGCGCGAGTGTTCTCCGTTGGCTCGGCGCTCGGGCCAACGCAAAGGTGGTCGCTTCCCGCCGGATTCAGACCGTCCGCCCAGCCACCGGAAGCCGTGGTTCTGATTGGCGTGAACATCTTCCCAAGTCGTAGGGTGGATAAGCAAAAGCGCATCCACCGTCACGGGAACGGGCATGGCACGGTAGGTTCATGATTCGTGGTGGTGCCGATCGCCATGCACGTTAATCCGCCGCCCAGTGGATCAGCCCCAGGTAGTGCGTCGCCAGCACCGCCACGCCGAAGGCGATGCGATACCAGGCGAACAGGGTGAAATCGTGGCGGCTGATGAATCGGATCAGGGCGCGCACCACCAGGAAGGCGGAAACGAAGGCAGCCGCCCCGCCGACGGCGAACAGACCCAGGTCGTCGGCGCTGAACAGGGCGCGGTGCTTGTAGAAGTCGTAGAGGGTGGCCGCGAACATCGTCGGGATGGCCAGGAAGAAGGAAAACTCGGTCGCCGCTTTCCTGGACAGGCCGAAGAACAGGCCGCCGATGATGGTGGCGCCGGAGCGCGAAGTTCCTGGAATCATGGCCAGCGCCTGGGCGAAGCCCACCTTCAGCGCATCCTGCCAGCGCATTTCCTCGACGACCTGCACCCTCACCACATGTTTGCGTCGTTCCGCCCAGAGGATCATCAGGCCGCCCGCGATGAAGGTGGAGGCCACCACGAAGGGATTGAACAGATAAAACTTGATCTGCTTGAGGAACAGCAAGCCCAGCACGGCTGCTGGCAAGAAGGCGACGAACAGGTTGAGCGCGAAGCGTTGTGATACTGGCTCCCGCGTCATGGACACGATGACGTGCCCAAGACGGGCGCGGTATTCCCAAACCACAGCGAAGATGGCGGCCAACTGGATCGCCACCTCGAACACCTGGGCCTTGTCGCCGGTGAAATCGAGCAGCTGTCCGGTGAGGATCAGGTGGCCGGTGCTGGAAACCGGCAGGAACTCGGTGATACCCTCGACGAGGCCAAGGATCAGGGCTTTGAACAGGATGGGAAGGTCCACGGGGTTCTCTTCGGGTAGGGGTAATGCACGGATTCTATCAAGCTATTGTTAAACCCCTTGGCTCGCCCGGCACCGGCAGATTATCCTTGCCAGGCCCACCCTCCGAGAGATGAACATGGCACGCCGCAGCTTCATTTTTTGCGATATCTGCAATCCCCTGGCCTTGCGCGCCATTGAATTGCGCCGCACCTCCGGGCGCGACCACCGCGACGGTCGTCGCCTCTCGGACGGCCGCGCCTGGTTCGACGGTAGTAACGCCGAGGCGAAACTTACCGGTTGGCTGGTGGCGGACGATGGCCAGCATATCTGTCCGTCCTGTTTCGAGCGCATGCGCTCCATGCGCAACGTGCTGGAAGAAAGACTCTTCACGGGCAACACCCAGGTGGAAGTCCTGCGCGACGAAATCGATTGAAGCCCATTCCGGGTCCACCCGCACACCGCTCACGCGGGAGGCACCCGTTCCGCCCTAGGGAACCGCTGGTTTTTTCGACTTCGTTCATGGTTCGACAGGCTCACAACGAACGGAATCAATGGGTTGCCGTTCGTCCTGAGCTTGTCGATGGATTTAATCAGTGATTACCTAACCATGTCCGATTCCGATCAAAGCGTCAGCCTCAACCCGAACACCCACAGCGTCGCCCTGGCGATGGCGCTCCTATGGACCTGGCGGCCGAGTCGCGAGATCCAGGCGCTGCTGGGTGAATTCGGCCTGAAGCGTGCCGATGGTCGTGCCTTCACGCTGGACGATGTCAAGCAGGCCCTCCAGGCACTGCGCGGCCACGGCTTGCTGCTCGATCAGCCCGGCCAGAATGGCTACGCCCGCCTCCACGACAAACTGCGGGTGCCGCTGTACCGCAAACTCCTCGAGACCTACCCCGGTCAGACGCTGCGCAACGTCCTGTTCCCCTTCGTCGGCTATCACAACAATCAACGCGCCTATTACTGGACGGTTAGCACGGTTGGCACGGTCGCCCTGTTGCGCCTGGTGCTGCTGAGCGGGATGCGGGAAGACGAGTTCAAGCGCATCGCCCAGGCGGTCCAGAGCGGCTCACAAGACTGGGACGGGCTGCTGCACGCGGCAATCTTCGAGGGCTTCGATGCCGCCTCGTTCCAACGCATCTCGGACCAGCTCGGCTGGGAACTGCTCTACCGCGCCGTGACGCGGATGACCGAACTCTGGCGCGTGGACATGACCGTGCCCTGCGACCTGGCGGTGGCGCAGTTCGACGCCGATGCGACCCAACTGCCGGCGGCGCTGCGCCTGGCGCTGGGCGGCTTGTTCCTGCTGCGCGGCGACGCGATGCGGTTGTCGCGCGCGCTGGATGGTCTGCACAATGCCAGCGCCCAGGCGCTGCGTGCCGCCCTGAGCTGTCAACAGGGCCACTACGGGCAAGCGCAAACGGAGTTCGAGGCCGCTCACAAACTGCGACAAGTCGAGACCAGCACGCGCAAACGCAACCTGCCCACGGAATTGACCTGGTTTTACCCGCTGACCCTGATAGCCCAGTCTACGACGAAGCACCTGGAATTGGCGCGCAAATTCTGCCTGGGCGAGTCCGGACGGCGCGATCCCATCGCCTATGATGCCTGGGGCGTTTGGGTGCATGCCCTCTCCGTGCGCATGGGCGATGTCCCAGTGAACGCCGATGCCTTCCTCGCCCCCACCGGTCATGGCGATAACCGGCCCCCGCCCGACTGGCGTGACCTCTGGCGCCTGCTGCTCGCGGCCTGGCTAGGTCCGGATACGCTGGGTTCCAAGGACAAGCGACGTAAGCAGGGCGAAGAACTCGTGGGCCGCTTGCGCGACCATCTGCTTCGTATCCGCCTGGATTGGCTGGTAGGCCAGGTAGACGCGGCACAGGAAGTGCTGCGTGGCAACGAGGCGCCCCCCGTGTTTTTCCTGGCAACGAGCGGCGAGCCCTGGCGTGAGGTACTGGCCGCCTTGCAGAGCCTCGCGCGTGAGGGCGAGGAGGCGCGAAGTGGGGACACACGCATCCTCTGGGCACTGACACTGGGAACGGAGGGCACGCTGCTCGACATTTCACCGCTGGAACAGAAGCAGGGTGTGCGCGGCTGGGGCAAGGCGAAGCCGCTGTCGTTCGCCAAGATTGCCGGCAACGACCTTCTGTCGTCCTGGGACGCGAAGGTGGCGCGCACCCTGAAACAGGATCGCGCCTACGCAAACCGTTTTCAAATAGACCGCGCCGCAGCCATCGTAGCGTTGATAGGACACCCCGCCGTGGTTCTGGAGGAGGTGCCGGAGCGCCTGATCGAACTGGTGGAAGGCACGCCGACCTTGGAGGTGGTGCGCGAGGGCGAACACTACCGCATGCGGGTCACGCCCGCGCCGCATCCAGACCCGGCCGGCGAATACGCCTATTACGAAACCACCGATGCCCGGCGCGAGGCGGAGGCCCTGCGCCAGATCAGCGTGCTGCAGGTCTCGCCGCAGCGCTTCCAGGTCATCCGTCTGACCACGGCGCAACGCCGCGCGGCCCTCCTGGTCTCCGGCCACTTCAAGGTGCCCGCCGCAGCGCAGGAGGAATTGAAGCAATCCATGGCCGTGCTGGCGCGGCATTTCCAGGTGCATAGCGACGCCGCTCAGGCCGCGCGCGAAGCCGTGGCGGATGCGCGCCTGCACGCGGAACTCTCGCCCAACGGCGAAGACCTGCTATTGCGCCTGGTGGTGGCGCCCCTGGGTGGTGAGGGGCCGCGCCTCCAGCCCGCCAGCGGACGCGCCCGCATCATGGCGGTGATCGGCGAGGAGACCGTGGGTACGCAGCGTGATCTGAACGCGGAGCGCGCCCACCTGGACGCGGTGCTCGATGCGCTGCCTTTCCTGGAAGACCCGGAGATTCAGGGCGCTTGCGAATGGCTGGTGAGTGACCCGGAACAGGCGCTGGCGATGGTGGAGGTCCTGCCCGGCTTGCCCGCCGTGGTCGCCGTGGAGTGGCCCAAGGGCAAGCCCGTGCGGGTGATGCGCGTCGATGCCGCGCAACTGGGCCTGGTCGTCAGCGCCGAGCGCGACTGGTTCCGGATCGGCGGCCAGGCGACGCTGGACGACGGACTGGTTCTGGGCTTCGAGGCTCTGCTCGACGCCGCACGCCAGAAGAGCCGCTTCATCCCCATGGGCAACGGGGTCTATGCCGCCCTCACGCAAAGCCTCAAGGATCGCCTGGCCGATCTGGCCGCCGTGGTGGAGATGGACAAGCACGGCGCGCGTATACCGCAGATCGCCGCGGCCTGGGCCGACGAAGCACTGGAAGGCATGGAGGTCGCGCGGGATGCCGAATTTCGCGATGCGCTGTCTCGCCTGGTCGCGGCACAGGGCGAAACGCCCAAGCTGCCCGGGAGTTTGCAAGCCGAGTTGCGCCCCTATCAGGAAGACGGCTATCAGTGGGCCATGCGTCTGGCCAGCGCCGGGCTGGGCGGTTGCCTGGCCGACGACATGGGCCTGGGCAAGACCTTGCAAGCCCTGGCCGTGATGCTCGAGCGCGGGGCCCATGGCGCAGCCCTGGTCATCGCGCCCACTTCGGTGTGCGGCAACTGGCTGGCCGAAACCCGGCGTTTCGCACCCAGCCTGAATGCGCAGATCTATGGCGATGGGGAGCGCGAAACCCTGATCGCGGATGCCGGCCCCATGGACGTGGTGATCGTCTCCTACACCCTGGTGATGCAGGCGAAGGAGCGCTTCGCCGGGCGCACCTGGCACACGCTGATCGCCGACGA
>CAISDD010000250.1 GCA_903883985.1 uncultured Pseudomonadota bacterium
GGCGGAGTGTTCGCGCTTCAGGCGCCGACCGCTGGCGGACGCGAAGCGACTCCTGGCCGAGGCCGGCTACCCCAACGGCCGCGACGCCAGGACCGGGCAGCCGCTTACCCTCTACCTGGACACTGCGGCCAATGGCCCGGAAGCCAAGTCGCGCATGGACTGGTTCCGCAAACAATTCGCCAAACTGGACCTGCAACTGGTGGTCCGCGCCAGCGATTACAACCGCTTCCAGGACAAGATGAGCCGAGGCAGCGAGCAAATCTTTGAATGGGGCTGGAACGCCGATTACCCCGACCCGGAGAATTTTCTGTTCCTGCTCTATGGACCGAACAGGAAAGTCGGCACGGGCGGCGAGAACGCGGCCAACTACCAGAACCCGGAGTTCGACCGACTATTCCTGCGCATGAAGGACATGGACAACGGCCCTGAAAGACAGGCAGTGATCGATGCGATGGTCAAACTAGCGCGCGAGGACGCGCCCTGGGTCTTCGCCTTCCATCCCAAGAGCTTCGGCCTGCGCCACGGTTGGGTGATGAACGCCTGGCCCAACCTGATGGCGCACAACCAGCTCAAGTACCGCCGCGTCGATGCGGCGGCGCGCGCGGCCTATCAGGCGAAGTGGAACCGACCGGCGCTGTGGCCTCTGGCCCTGGTGGGGCTGGGCTTGCTTGGGTTGATCTGGCCGGCGGTAGCGGGTTATCGGCGGCGGCTGCGGGCGACGGTGGCAATATCAGATTTCCTGATCTAGCAGTAAGTGGGAGTTGCACGTTTTGGAATTCACGAAGTCCTTCAACCTTGCACCCGTTTTTGGGTAGTGGATAGTCACTTCGACTTTGGCCGGAGGTAGCCCCCGCTGCGCCGCCCTTCGGCTCAGAGGGGGGGTAGCGCTGAGACCACCCCTCTGGTTGAGCCTCGGGGTTTCGACGGAAGGACGTGCTGGTTGCTTGTACGAGCCGTGATTGATGCGGTTCGTACCTCACCGCATCCTACGCGGGCTGGCCGGCGGTAGCGGGTTATCGGAGGCGGCTGCGAGCGACGGTGGCAGGGGCAGTCCCCTGGACGATACCGGCACGAACTTGGTGTTAAACTTTTTCGTGCGATCAAAGGAGAGGATAGGCGATGAGAAATGTCACGATCACACTGGAAGATGAAACGGCGAATTGGGCGCGCGTCTGGTCGGCGGCACATCAAACCAGCGTTTCACGCATGTTAGGCGAACTCCTGGCCGAGAAGATGCGAGCCGAGGAACAGTATTCTCTGGCGATGGAGTCCTACCTATTCTTCCCGCCGATGCCTCTGACGCTGCAACCCTATCCGAACCGGGACGCCGCGCATGAACGATAAGATGGGTGATCGGGTATTCGTCGACACCAACATCCTCCTCTATGCACGGGATGGCAATCAACCGAGCAAGCAATTGATCGCGGCGGCGTGGATGACGCGATGCTGGCGCGAACGGCGCGCCTGAGTGTTCCAGTCTTGCAGGAATATTATGTCAACGTCACGCAAAAGCTGAGACCGGGTTTACCCAAGGAAATGGCGCGCCAGGATGTGCGTAATCTTCTTGCCTGGCAGCCAGTGAACACGGATGCCCTGCTGCTGGAGTCCGCATGGGGCTTGACCGACCCCTATGGATTCTCCTGGTGGGATGCCCAGATCGTGGCCGCCGCGCGACGTGCGGAATGCACGGTTTTGCTCTCCGAGGACATGCAGCATGGCCTGAATATCGATGGTTTGTGCATCCTCAATCCGTTCTTGCATCCTGAAGTTGCGCGGTATTCCGAAGGGGTGCAGCGGACGAGGATGGCTGCCGTGACCTCTGATACCTCGCGAAGCGGATTGCTCCATCCTGGACTGAGGGATACGCGTGCTTAACTACCTGATCCGCCGTGTCCTTTACGCCATTCCCATCCTCCTGGGCGTGAACCTGCTGACCTTCGCGCTGTTCTTCATGGTCAACACGCCGGACGACATGGCGCGTATTCATCTCGGCGCCAAGCATGTGACGGCAGAGTCCATAGCCCGCTGGAAAAGCGCGCACGGTTACGACTTGCCCTTGTTCATCAACGAGCAAGCAGCGGGAATCAATAAAGCCACGGACACCTTGTTCGTGTATAAGTCGCTGCGCTTGTTCGCCCTGGATTTCGGCGCCGCCGACGACGGCCGCGACATCGCCCGCGAGATCGGTAGCCGCATGTGGCCGTCCCTGGCCATCGCGCTGCCCACGTTCGCGGTTGGCCTGCTCTTCTATGTCAGCTTTGCCCTGCTGCTGGTGTTCTTCCGCGGCACAAGCCTGGATGCCGGCGGCGTGGTGTTGTGCGTGGCCTTGATGTCGATCTCCGGCCTGTTCTACGTGATCGCCGGCCAGTACCTGATGGGCAAGCTGTGGCACTGGTTTCCCATCTCCGGCTACCAGCCTGGGGCCTGGCAGTTCCTGGTGATGCCGGTTCTCGTGGGGGTGGTCGGGAGCATCGGCGACTCCACCCGCTTCTACCGCTCCTTGTTCTCCGAGGAAATCGCCAGGGACTATGTTCGCACCGCGCGCGCCAAGGGGCTGTCGGAGTTGCGCGTGTTGTTCCGCCACGTTCTGGGCAATGCCATGATCCCGATCCTGACCGGCGTGGTGGTGGTGATTCCGCGTTTGTTCCTGGGCAGCTTGATCATCGAATCCTTCTTCGGCATTCCCGGCCTGGGCAGCTACACCATAGACGCCATCCAGGCGCAGGACTTCGCCATCGTCCGCTCCATGGTATTTCTGGGCTCGCTGCTCTATATCGCCGGCCTGGTGCTGACGGATCTTTCCTACACGCTGGTCGACCCGAGAGTAAGGCTGGAATGATGAAGCCCCTCCTGCTCTGGTCCGATTCCCTGATCCTGCTTCTGCTGGCGGCCCTGGCCGCCTTGCTCTGGCTGGCGCGCCACAATGAAGCCCTGCGCGGCCACTGGCGCCAGGTGATGCGCAGCCGTGTGGGTCGGGTGACGGCCCTGATCCTGTCCTTGTACATCGGCATCGGCCTGCTCGACTCCGCGCATTACGTCGAACGCCTGCCCGCGGCACCCGGCCAGCCGGCACCGTTCAGCGGGGAGGTGCGCTCCGCGCTCGATTGGTTGCTCACCCCGATCCGAGTGAGCGTGGAGAAGACCTATTCCGCGCCGCTGGCGGAGAGGCTATACGCCAAGGAGAGCGTGATGGGGCCCGATGGCGTGGAACGACGCGACTATCCGCGGCTCCTGCATCCCGGCGCGCACTGGTTTGGCACCGACAAGGTGGGCCAGGATGTGCTCTATCTCTCGCTAAAGTCCATCCGTACCGGCCTCTTGATCGGCAGCCTCACCACCCTGGTGATGCTGCCCTTCGCCCTGGGGCTGGGCATCAGTGCCGGCTATTTCGGCGGGCGCGTCGATGACATCATCCAGTACCTCTACACCACGCTCAACTCCATCCCCGGCGTGCTGCTCATCGCCGCCGCCGTATTGGTGGTGCAGGTGCAGATCGAGGCCCACGCGGAACTGTTCAACACTGCGGCCGCCCGATCCGACGTGCGACTGCTGGCGCTGTGCGGCATCCTGGGTGTGACCGGCTGGACCGGCCTGGCCCGCCTGTTGCGGGCGGAGTCGCTGAAGTTGCGCGAGCTGGAATTCGTCCTGGCGGCGCGCGCCTTCGGCGTCGGCCACGGCCGCATCCTGCTGCGCCATCTGTTGCCCAACGTCATGCACCTGGTGCTGATCACCGTGGTGCTCGACTTCTCCGGCCTGGTGCTGGCGGAAGCCGTGTTGTCCTATGTCGGCGTGGGCGTCGATCCCGGCATGATCAGCTTCGGCAACATGATCAACGGCGCCCGTCTGGAACTGGCACGTGAACCGGTGGTGTGGTGGCAATTAGCCGCCTCCTTCCTGTTCATGTTCGTGCTGGTGCTGGCCGCCAACCTATTCGCCGACCAGGTACGCGTAGCCCTCGACCCGAAATCGCGAGGACGAGCATGAGCGTTCCGCACGGCCGCCCGAAGGAACGCGAGCTCCCCCTCGGGGGGACGGCGCGCAGCGCCAAGGGGGTACTGGCACACGTTCCGCACGGCCGCCCGAAGGAACGCGAGCTCCCCCTCGGGGGGACGGCGCGCAGCGCCAAGGGGGTACTGGCATACGTTCCGCACGGCCGCACTAAGGAACGCGAGCTCCCCCTCGGGGGGACGGCGCGCAGCGCCAAGGGGGTACACTAATGAATGGGCTGGTCGTAGAGAATCTGCGCATCGAAATCCCGGTCTCAGGGCGCACCCTGGTGCCGGTGGATGGCGTCAGTTTCCGCGTTGGGACGAATGAATGCGTCGCCCTGCTGGGCGAATCCGGTTGCGGTAAGTCCATGACCGCGTTGGCGCTGATGCGTTTGCTGCCCGAAGGCGCGCGGATCGCCACGGGTCATGTTCGCCTCGCCGAAGAAGAACTGTTCGCCCTGCCGGAAGCCGCAATGGTTGCGGTGCGCGGCGGCCGCCTGGCGATGATCTTCCAGGAACCGCAAAGCAGCTTGAACCCGGTGATGACCGTGGCCGGGCAGATCGCCGAGGCGCTCGCCGCGCACCTCGGCTTGCAAGGGGCAGCCGCGCAGGCCGAGACCGTTCGCCTGCTGGAAGCGGTGGGACTCACGCGCGGCCACATCACCGCCTACCCCTTCCAGCTCTCTGGCGGCCAGCGCCAGCGCGCCCTCATCGCCATGATGCTGGCGGGCGAGCCGGAACTACTGATTGCCGACGAGCCCACCACCGCGCTGGACGTGACCGTACAGGCGCAGATCCTGGCCTTGCTGCGCAGCCTGCAAAGGCAGCGCGGCATGGGCTTGTTGCTCATCACCCACGACCTTGATGTAGCAAGAGACATGGCCGACCGCGTGGCGGTGATGTATGCCGGCCAGATAGTCGAATGGGCTAGCCGCGACCGGCTCTACTCCACGCCGAGCCACCCCTATACGCAAAAACTCTTCGCCGTCCTGCCGCGTCTGGAACGCCGCGGCCAGCGCCTGGACAGCCTGCCAGGACGCGTGCCACCGCCCGACAGCGTATTCACCGGCTGCCGTTTCGCGGAACGCTGCCCGGCAGCCTTCGGCCGCTGCCATGAGGAAATCCCGGCTTTCCAAGAAGCCGCACCCGGGCATTACGTGCGCTGCCACCTGGCGACGAGTGGCGAGCCGCGAGGGGCGAGTGGCGAGCGGCAAGTGGCGAGTGGCGAGCCGAGAGTGGCGAGTGGCGAGCGGCAAGTGGCGAGTGGCGAGCCGAGAGTGGCGAGTGGCGAGACGATCCTCGAAGTCCTCGACCTCACCGTCCATTTCCCCATCCGCCGCGGACTGTTCCGGCGCACGGTCGGATCGTTCAAAGCGGTGGACGGGGTCAGTCTTTCCCTCCAGGCCGGCGAGACTCTGGCCCTGGTGGGAGAATCCGGCTGCGGCAAGAGCACGCTGGCGCGCGCCATCCTGCGTCTCATAGAACCGACCGGCGGCAGCGTCGCGGTAGCGGGCGAGGCGCTGGCCGGCCTCAACGGCGAGGCCTTGAGGCGGAAACGGGCCGAGATGCAGATCGTGTTCCAGGACCCCTACGCCTCACTCAATCCACGCATGCGCATCGGCGACATCCTGGAGGAGGGCATGGCGGCCTTGTTGCCTCTGGCAGCGGCCCCACGGCGCGCGAGGGTGAAGGCCCTGCTCGATCAAGTTGGCTTGCCGCTGGACGCGGCGGGCCGCTACCCGCACGAGTTTTCCGGGGGTCAGAGACAGCGCATCGCCATCGCCCGCGCCCTGGCGGTGCAACCCAAACTGCTAATACTCGACGAACCCACCAGCGCCCTGGATGTCTCGGTGCAGGCGCAAATCCTGGACCTGCTGGCGGATTTGCAGGAGGCGCACGGCCTCGCTTACCTGTTCATCACCCACAACCTGCCCGTGGTCGCTTACCTGGCGCAGCGTGTGGCGGTGATGCGGGCGGGACGCATCGTCGAGGAAGGGCCGGTGGAGCAGATTCTGACCGCGCCACGACACGAATACACCCGACTTTTGCTGGATTCCGCGCCTGGACACTGCGCGCCTGACGAACCATAACCGGGCGAGACGCCCGGTTGTACAACGAAGTCGATTACTTGACCAATTACTTGGCAGGCGCGTCAACCTTCTTTTCTTCGACTTTCTTGGCGTGCTTCTTGGCGGGCTTAGCAGACTTGTCGGCAGCCTTGTCAGCAGCGGGTGCGGCGGGTGCGGCGACATCGGTGGCGGGCTTGGCAGCCTTGTCGGCAGCCTTGTCAGCGGCTTGAGCGCCGAAGGACAGGAAGGAAGCGGCGGCTAGCAGTGCGATCAGGGTTTTGCTCATTTGAATCTCCAGGATGTGTAGGGGGTGAATTACCGTCTGCATCTGCATTCGGCAAGTTCATTATCCGCAATCAAACTTAACGCAGACTTAACCCACTCTGGAAAAAATGTAACTTCTCAATAAGGCACGGCAACCCTATCGACTGCGTGACGAGACCTATCGCGACTTCACCGGTGGCAAACGCCCTCTCAAGAAGCACGCTTCAACCCGTTGCTTCAAAAAGAAATCATCGCGGCAGCGCCGGCTTCCGGCCGGCTGTTTTCA
>CAISDD010000251.1 GCA_903883985.1 uncultured Pseudomonadota bacterium
CTAGCCTCCTGCCCCCGGCCCTCTGTTTGATGGGCCCCACCGCCAGCGGCAAGACTGATTTGGCGGTGGCGCTGGCGGAGCGCTTCCCGGTGGAAATCATCAGTGTCGATTCGGCCCTGGTCTATCGTGGCATGGATATCGGCACGGCCAAGCCGGACGCCGCCACGCTGGAGCGCGCACCCCATCATCTGATCGATCTGATCGACCCAACCGAGCGTTATTCCGCAGCCCGCTTTCGTGCCGATGCCCTGCGCTTGCTGTCGGAGATCGGCGCGCGCGGGGGCATTCCATTGCTGGTGGGCGGCACCATGCTGTATTTCAAGGCGCTGAAAGAGGGTTTGGCGGAACTGCCGCAGGCCACGCCGGAGTGGCGCGCCGAGTTGGAAGCGCGCGCCAGTCGTGATGGCTGGCCGGCACTGCACGCCGAACTCGCCCGGCTTGACCCGGTCACCGCCGCGCGCCTGGCACCCATGGATTCGCAGCGCATCGGCCGTGCCCTGGAAGTGTGTCTGGCGGGCGGCGAGGTGATGTCCACGCTGTTGGCAAAACAGCCGCGTGTACCGGAACTCCCCTGCCGCCTGGTCGAGATCGCACTCATGAACGAGGATCGCGCCTGGCTGCATGAGCGCATCGCCGCCCGCTTCGAGGCCATGCTGGAGGCGGGCCTCGTGGAGGAGCTGCGCGACTTGCGTAGCAACCATGCGCTGATGCCGGACATGCCAGCCATGCGCTGCGTTGGCTACCGCCAGGCTTGGCGCTATCTGGAAGGGGAAATCAGCAAGGCGGAATTGTCGGCGACCGGCGCGGCAGCAACCCGCCAGCTTGCCAAGCGCCAGATCACCTGGCTGCGTGGCTGGCAAGGCGCCACGCCGCTGGATTGCCGGGCTTGCGACCTGCTGGAGCGGGTGAGTGGAATCATGGGGTCAGGTCTTGCATTAACACATCCGGCCTAACCCGGCAGTCCACACGGACGCTGCGCGATGAAGCCGCGCAGCGCCGGTTAGCCGGGCGTTAGGTATCTCAGGCGACGAGCAGGCCCAGGTGCGCAGAAAACGGATCAAAATCCCGATCATTGTGAAGCAACGAATATCCGCTCTCGATGCATCGCGTCGCAATTATGGTATCAATTGTCTTGCGCACAGTAATTCCAAGCAGCCGCAACGTTCGAAAGTTCTGTGCAGCCTGGACAGCGATATCTGCACCTCCAATATCAATGATCGTCAAGGATGTGAGAACCCTCTTGGCGGCGTTGAAGTCACGGTCGCTGGAGAATCCCTGAAGAACTTCTACCAAGATCAAATCGCCGATCACTACGGGTTCGGTGTTCAAGAGGACGTCAAACCTTGCTGTTTGCGCGGTCGGCGTACCGCGAAAGTAGTCGATCCACACGCTGGAGTCGACGAGAATCACTTGTCAGTCCTCATGGCCTCAAGGTCACCCTCCCAGGTCAATTTCCCCTGTAGGCGCCGGATCTCAGCTTGCTTGCCCAACCGTAACAAGGTGCGAAGACCAAGTTCAACTGCCTCGCGTTTCGTCTTCAGACCCGTCGCTCGCAACGTGTCTTGCATGAGCTTGTCGTCAATCACGATGTTCGTTCGCATAGTGTGTACTCCTGGAGGAATCATGGGGTCAGGTCTTGCATTAACACATCCGGCCTAACCCGGCAGTCCACCCGGACGCTGCGCGCTGACGCCGCGCAGCGCCGGTTAGCCGGGCGTTAGGTATCTCAGGCGACGAGCAGGCCCAGGTGCGCAGAAAACGGATCAAAATCCCGATCATTGTGAAGCAACGAATATCCGCTCTC
>CAISDD010000252.1 GCA_903883985.1 uncultured Pseudomonadota bacterium
AACTTGCCTTCATTCAGCTGCCGGCGCAGGCCCTCATCCCCGGCCCTTCCCCCGGAGGGGGAAGGGGGTGGAACCCTCTTCGGGAGAGGGCAGGGTGAGGGAGCCCGGTGGTAAGCCAAATTGGTTTCGACAGCTTACTTAGCGTGGATTGCGCCCCCATGGAACAGCTTGACCTATTTGCCCACAGCCGCGACGTGATGTTGCGCCGCGACGTGCTCGCCGCCATCGAGGCGAGACGAGCGCTTCCTGGGCGGGTGGCGCTGGACAAGCTCACATCGGCCTACCCCCAGGACAGCCTGCTGCCGGCCTTCGAAGTTCTGGTATGCGCGCTGGAGTCCCCGGTCGTGCGTTTTTCGGACCACGAGGCGGCCCTGACGGCTGGAGAAATTCTAGAGACGGTGATCCAGTCCGCCGCGAATCGGCTGCTCTCGCCCACCTCCGCGCGCCACTGGATCGAGCAGGAATGGCGGGCCCAGGCGCAGGCCGCCGAAGACCTGGCTTACTCACCCATAAGCCCGCAAGCGCATGCTGTGCCCTGCCTGCTGCGGGCTGGTGCATGGCGGGCGGCGGAGTGCGCCGTCGGCCGCATTGCCTCCTGGCGGCGCATTCCCCTGCCGCTTGCCTGGATGACCCAGGCGCGCATGGGCAGCGATGGCTTGGCCGCATCCTGGCCCCTCCTGGCCGAGCTGGCCTGGCTCGATCCACCCGGTTTCGATGGGCTCGTTCGTGGCCTGGAAGATGCGAGCCTGCAACGCTTGCTGCGCGACTTCGATGCGAACTACGATGCGAACTTCGAGGACGAGTCCGCTTCCGGCGCCGACGACCCGGCGCAGGAGTTGGCCTGGTTCCCGGCCTGGTGCCTCCTTGCCGAACCCGGCCTGGCGCACCCGTTTCGGCAAACCGAACCCGGCACGGATGGCGATCCGGAGCGAGCCGCGCGCCTGCTGCTGGAACTCCTGCTCCTGGAAAAGCAGGGAAGCCCGCTGCTCTTGCAACGCAAGCAATTGCGCGGGCTTCATGCCGGACTGTTCGCCCGCTACATGCAAACGAGATAGCAATGTAACCCACCCCAGGAGGGCAGGTTAAAGAAGCACTGGCGAGTCCCTGTAGCGCAGGCATCCTTGCCTGCGTCATTGAAAACAGCCGGCTGGAAACCGTCGCTTAGAGCCGCTATTATTTCTTTGTTAATCAACAGGTTGAAGCGTGACCCTTGAGAGGGTTGGACGGCGGAATAAACGGCATTCCACTCTATGGGACTGCCATGCGGAGCGACCGGTCATCGTAATTGGGAACATGCGCGCCCATGGTCGGCAGGGAGCATTGTGGACGGGCAAAGTTGTACAATGGCCTGGGGTGCAGTAGGCCGGCGTTCTTGGGCGACCGGCTTCGTATAACGTTTATTTCCCGTCAACAGGACCGAACAAATGAAACCGCGGGTGAACAATCATCAGCAACATCGGTAGGATCGGTAGGATTGGGATAATCCGTCGCTTCGCGCTGATCTGCCTGCTGCTGGCCTGCATCCCGCGCGCGTGGGCCGACGGAGGAAACGTGCAGTTGACTCCGGATGAGCTTCTTTGGCTGAAGGCGTATCAGTCGCGCGTCGTCCTTGCGGTCGAAACGGAATATCCGCCCTTCTCTTTTCTGGATACTCAGGGTATGCCTGTAGGGCTTGCCTACGATTACCTGCGTCTTATCGAGTCGAAGATCGGCACCCGGTTCAAGGAGCGGCAGTTTTCTTCCCTCGACGCTATCTTTGGAAAAGTCCGCGCGGGTGAAGTGAGCATCGTCAATGCGGTGACGAAAACAGCCGAGCGGTCGCAATTCCTGACGTTCAGCGAGCCCTTCATCGTCGTGCCGAACGTTATTCTCATGAGAAAGGATCGCACGGATCCCTTACGCGAGAGCAACCTGGCCGGTTTGACCGTCTCCCTGGTCAAGAATTACGCCGTCACGGAATACCTCCTGCGAAAATTGCCTGGTCTGATCCCGGACATCGTCACGGACGATCGTTCGGCGCTGCTCAATGTTTCTTTTGGCCGCTCCGATGCGGCCATCATCGACCTGGCAACGGCTTCCTATTTGATCTCAAAAAACGGCATCACCAATCTGCGCGTTGCCGGCGAGTCGGACATGAAGGTTCAGTTGGCCATCGCCACCCCAATCAATCAGCCCGTGTTGCGCAGCATTCTCCAGAAAGGACTCGCTGCAATCACCGAAAACGAGAGGGAGGCCATCCGTAAACGCTGGATCGATATTTCCAGTCCGAGCTTCTTTTCCGACTGGCGATTTTGGCTGGTCATGTGTGCGGCGCTGTTCGCCTTTCTCGCGGCGATTGCCGGCGTTTCCATCTGGAACCGCATGCTTCGGCGCAAGGTCAGGGAGAGCACCGCTGAACTCGAGGAAGAACGCGCCAAACTCGAGCAACGTGTGCGTGAGCGCACCGCTGAATCTGTCCGTAGCGAAGCCGAGTCACGGGCCATCATAGAAGCCGCCCCGGTGCCCATGGCGTTGAACGACAACCAGAACCATATCACCCATCTCAACCCTGCTTTTACCCGTACCTTCGGCTATGTGCTCGAGGACATCCCCACGCTGACCGACTGGTGGGCGAGTGCCTATCCGGATAGTGCGTATCAGAAGTGGGTAGAAATCG
Source organism: uncultured Pseudomonadota bacterium (assembly GCA_903883985.1). Taxonomy (GTDB): domain Bacteria; phylum Pseudomonadota; class Gammaproteobacteria; order Burkholderiales; family Thiobacillaceae; genus PFJX01. The sequence goes on from CAISDD010000252.1 coordinate 2,657, forward strand.
CCTGGGAGGAACGTTATACGAAATCACAGCGAGACCGGACACCTTTCGAGCCGCTGGAGGTGACGATACGTTGCAAGGATGGTAGTGCCAGGACCGTACTGGTCGAGGCCGCCTTACTGAGTGGGTGGGATACTCATCTCGTGATTTTCTACGACCTCACCGAGCGTAAACGGTTCGAGGATACGCTGCGCGAAAGCGAGGAACGGCTGCGCTTGGCCCTGGGCGTTGCCAACCAGGGCTGGTTCGATGTCGACCTGCGCACCGGCCGGGCGAAGGTCAGCCAGGAATACCCTCCCATGATCGGCTACGCCCCGGATGAGTTCTCCAGCGATTTGCCGAATTGGCTGGCTCACGTCCACCCCGATGATCGTGAGGCACTCGGCAAGGCACTTCAGGCATGTACCACGGATGGCGGGCCATACACCATGGAGTACCGCCGCCAAACAAAATCGGGTGGCTGGAAGTGGCTTGAAACCATAGGCAAGATCGTGGAATGGGATGCCGATCACGGCGCGACCCGAATGATAGGCATCCACACCGACATCACGCAGCGCAAGCACGCCGAACGGGAACACATGCGTCAGAACCGCGCACTCCGCCTCCTGAGCGAAAGCAACATGACCCTGGTGCGTGCCGAGAGCGAACCCCAGTTGCTGGCCGATATTTGTCGGCTGGTTGTTGAAACCGGTGGGTATTTGATGGCCTGGGTTGGATACGCCGAGCACGATGCCGAAAAATTGGTCCATCCCGTTGCCCGGTCCGGCTACGAGGCCGCTTACCTGGATAGTGTTGTGGTGTCGTGGGATGGAGCCTCGGAGTTTGGCTACGGCCCCACCGGTATCGCGATCCGAACGGGGGTCACGCAGGTCAGCCAGGATGTCTTGACCAATCCGAAGATGGCTCCGTGGAGGGAGCAGGCCTTGCGTCGCGGTTATCGTTCGAGCATTGCTCTGCCTCTGGCCGGCGGTGGATCCATGTTTGGAGCCCTGACGGTCTACGCCGCCGAACCCGACGTGTTCGGCGTGGATGAAGTGGCTTTGCTGGAAGAACTGGCGGCCAACCTGGTGTTCGGTGTCCAGGCTCTGAGGACGCGCATCGAACGCACCTCGGCCGAAGCGGCGAATCGTGCCAAGAGCACTTTCCTGGCCAACATGAGCCATGAGTTACGCACGCCGATGAATGGCATCATGGGCATGACGGATTTGGCGTTGCGTCGGGCCACCGACCCCAAGCAGAGAGAGCAGTTGTCCATGGTCACTCAAGCTTCCCAACATCTGCTCGCCGTCATCAACGACATCCTCGATATTTCCAAGATCGAGGCGGACCGTCTCACCCTGGAACGGGTCGGCTTCAAGCTCGGCGAGCTACTGGAAAACCTCATGAGCCTGATACACAACAAGGCCATGGACAAGCATCTGGAACTCCTGGTCGACCTGCCGCAGGAAGTCGCCCAACGGTCACTTCTGGGCGACCCTTTGCGCCTGGGTCAGATCCTGCTCAACCTTGCGGTCAACGCCGTCAAGTTCACTGCGGAAGGCGGCATCACCGTGCATATCCGCGTGGTCGAAGAAAGCCAGGACGAGGTGCTGTTGCGTTTCGAGGTGCGGGACACAGGCATCGGCATTTGCGCCGATGATCAGAAACGGCTATTTACCGCCTTCGAGCAGGCGGATGGATCGATGACCCGAAAATATGGCGGCACGGGCCTGGGCCTGGCGATCAGCAAACGCCTGGCGCAATTGATGGGTGGCGAAATCGGAGTGGAAAGCCAGGCCGGAAGCGGCAGCACCTTCTGGTTCACCGCACGTTTAGGCAAAGCCGGCTCTGATATGGTTGAGCCGGAACCGGCCCATGAGTACGACTCGGCAGAAGTGCAGATCAAGATCCGCCACGCGGGAGCTCACATCCTGTTGGCCGAGGACGAACCGATCAACCAGCAGGTTTCAACAGGGCTGCTGGAAGACGTCGGCTTTATGGTGGATCTGGCCGAAGACGGCGTCCAGGCGGTGGAGATGGCCCGGCATGGCGACTACGCGCTGATCCTGATGGACATGCAGATGCCAAACATGAACGGCGTGGATGCGACTCGGGCCATCCGGGCACTGCCCCGGTGTCACCACATACCCATACTCGCGATGACCGCCAACGCCTTCGACGAAGACCGCAAAAAATGCCTGGAGGCGGGAATGGACGACCATATCGCCAAGCCGGTCGATCCGGATAAATTGTTTGAGACCTTGCTGAAATGGCTGGACAAGTCGTCAGGCAAAACCGGTTATCCCCCGTCATCCCGGGCTTGACCCGGAACCCGGCGCGGCCTTCGTTGGTCGTTCAACCCCGAGTTGAATGGCAACGCTTGTGGGAGCGGGCTTGCCCGCGATACACGTTGCCAGCGCGCGGGCCAGCCGACGGCGCGGGGAAGGCAGTGTGCCTCTGGATCGGCGCTGCGGGGGGTGGCCGCGCCTATTTCTCCAGCATGCCCTTCAGACCGGCAAAGGGGTTGAAGGTGGCGGCCGGTGTGGTGTCCGACGTGCCTGTGCGGCCGGCCAGATCCTTCAACTTGGAGTGCTCGTTCTCGTGGCAGTAGGTGCAGAGCAGTTCCCAGTTGCTGCCGTCCGGCGGATTGTCATGGTGGTTGCTGTTCTTGTGGTGGACTTCCAGCAACTGAAGCTTGTCATGGGTGAAGGCGCGTGCACAGCGTCCGCACACCCAGGGGAATAATTTCAGTGCTTGAGCCCGGTAGCCCGCATCCCGTTTCTCGGCGTTGCGGCGGGCTTCGAGGACGATACTGTCGAGTCGGTCTTGGGCCATGCGCTTCCTTTCGCTGTTTTCTGGGAGTGTAGCCGGCTTTTAGCGGCAGTTCATGGGCGAGGTGCTCAGACCGGGAACCAAACGCCTCAGGCGCAGCCGGCGGCTGGGGGGGCGTGGGTTTGCACGGCGGGTCTAGCTGCCATAGTATCCTTGTTCCCCTTGCGGGCGGGTCTTGAAGCGTTTGTGCAGCCAGAAATATTGCGCCGGAGTCTCACGTATGCGCGCCTCGATGAAGGCATTCATGCGCGCGGTGTCGGCCGCGATGTCTTCCGTGGGGAAGTTCTCCCAGGCGGGATAGAAGCGGGTGACGTAAGCGCCGCCTTCCTGGCGCGTGATGCACGGCACCACCACGGCTCCGGTGGCGCGGGCGATGCGCGACATTCCGGTGATGGTGGCGGCGGGAATGCCGAAGAAGGGCACGAAAATCGCATCGCGAGGGCCGTAATCCATGTCCGGCAGGTAGTAGAACGGCAGTCCTTTCTTGATGGCGCGCAGCACCGGCTTGATGCCGTCCTGGCGGGAATACATCTCCGAGGCGCCGCCCGCGCCGCTAAAGCGTGTGCGGGCGTGTAGCATCAGACTTTCGATGAGCGGATTCTTGATGCTGGCGTAGAGGGAGACGATGGGCGCGTAGGCCGCGGTGACGCGAACACCGCCGATGTTGAGGCCGACGAAATGCGGCGCCAACCAGATCAGGGGCTTCCCCTTATGGGGCGCGAGGTGTTCCAGACCCTCGAGTCGGGTGAGCCCTTCCACTTCGTCGTGGCTGCCCCACCAGGAAACGGTCTCCTGCAAGGTGGCGCGGCCCAATGCCCGAAAGTGGGCGCGCAGCAGGGAGTGCCGGCCGGTCTCGTCCAGTTCCGGGAAACACAGACGCAGATTGGTAAGGCCCACTCGCACACGCGCTCTTGCCACGAAGTAGAGTGCGGCACCCAGTTCTTCACCCAGCCATCCTAGCGCGCCGGCCGGCAGCAATCTCCAGAGCAGCCAGAGCAGCGCAATGCCCATGTGCCTCACGAAAAACGCCTCATGGCAGATCGTCCGGTGGTGGCGCATCGCCCTGCTGGCGCCACAAGCGATAGCTCCAGAGATATTGGCCGGGGTAGGCGCGGATCATTTCAGAGATGGCCTGGTTGGCGACCCTGGCCAGGGTCGCCACCGTATTGTCGGGCACCTCGGGCAGAGGCTCGATATGCAGACGGAAGCCGCGCCCCCAGGACAGGCGTTCCGCGAACAGTATGAGGGGCGCGGCACGGGTGCTGGTGATCAAGCGATACGGCAGGGAGGGCATGTAGGCGGGGTGGCCGAGAAACCGTATCCACAGACCTTCGCCGCGGTTGGCGGACTGGTCAGGGAGGATGAAGGTGGCCTCTCCGGCCTTGAGTTTTCCCAGCAGGGCGCGCACACCGCCCGCCGTGGGCGGCACAGTCTTGGCGCCGGCGCGCTCACGTCCGTAGCGCATCATCTCATGCACCCATTCCTGCGGCGGCGGGGTGTAGAGCGCGGTCACCGGCACCCGGTAGGAGAGGTAGATGCCGCCGATCTCCCAGCAGCCCAGGTGGGGCACCAGGAGGGCGAGACCGCGCCCCCCTAGGCGCGCGGCATCGATGTGCTGCCAGCCGCGAACTTCCCGAATCAGGGCAAACACGCGCGGCAGAGGGGCGAGCCACACCAGGGGCAATTCCGCCAGCCCCTTGCCCAGTTCCATCCCCGCGCGCAGCAGGATGCGAGGACTGTAGAGGCCGGCCAGCAACAGGTTGTCGCGCAACAATGCCCGGTGCCGCCGCCGCAATAGGGCCAGGAGACCCACCAGGGTGCCGAGCGCGTGCGCCAGGGGAAGGGGAAGCCAGGAGAACAGGCGAAGAAAGATCAGCAAGGTTTGACCAAATTTTCTATAGGTGCGTAGAATTATGGCAGCCGCCGAGTTAATTGCAGCCAGACAAATTGCGGGCGGGATACAAATACAGCTAAAGCGTCCGCTCCTCGGTCCCCGGAGTCGGTCACGCCGACCACCCATGGGGAATCACACAGGAGCAAAACATGAGCAAAGACTACTTCTTCACTTCCGAATCAGTTTCCGAAGGCCATCCCGACAAGGTCGCCGACCAGATTTCCGACGCCATCCTCGACGCCATCCTGACGCAGGACCCCACTGCCCGCGTCGCCGCCGAGACCTTGACCAACACCGGACTGGTCGTGCTGGCCGGCGAGATCACCACCACCGCCAACGTCGATTACATCCATGTCGCCCGCGACACCATCAAGCGCATCGGCTACGACAACACCGACTACGGTATTGATTACCGTGGCTGTGCGGTGTTGGTGGCCTACGACAAGCAGAGCCCGGACATCAAGCAGGGCGTGGACCGCGCCTCCGACGACTACCTCAACCAGGGAGCGGGCGACCAAGGCCTGATGTTCGGCTACGCCTGCGACGAGACGCCCTCCTTGATGCCCTTGCCGATCTATCTGGCGCACCGTCTGATGGAGCGCCAGTCGCTGCTGCGCAAAGATGGGCGGCTACCCTGGCTACGCCCGGACGCAAAATCCCAGGTCACCTTGCATTATGTGGACGGCAAACCGTACAGCGTCGACACCGTCGTGGTTTCCACCCAGCACGCGCCCGAGATGACCCTGGAAACCATCCGCGAGGCGGTGATCGAGGACATCATCAAGCCGGTGCTGCCGGCGAACCTGATCAAGGGCGAGATCAAATACCTGGTCAACCCCACCGGCCGCTTCGTAGTCGGCGGCCCTCAAGGCGATTGTGGTCTCACCGGCCGCAAGATCATCGTCGACACCTATGGCGGCGCGGCCCCTCATGGCGGAGGCGCGTTCTCCGGCAAGGACCCGTCCAAAGTCGACCGCTCCGCCGCCTACGCCGCCCGCTACGTGGCCAAGAACATCGTCGCCGCCGGACTGGCCAGCCGCTGTCTGGTGCAGGTTTCCTACGCCATTGGTGTGGCCCGCCCCACCAGTGTCATGGTGGAGACCTATGGCACCGGCGTGATTTCCGACGAGCGTCTGAACGAGCTCATCGCCCAGCATTTCGACCTGCGCCCCAGGGGCATCGTGCTCATGCTCGACCTGCTGCGCCCGATCTACCAGAAGACCGCCGCCTACGGCCACTTCGGCCGCGACGAACCCGAGTTCACCTGGGAAGCCACCGACAAGGTAGCGGCGCTGAAAGCCGATGCGGGCCTGTAAGCGTCACCGCTAGCGAAGGGCAAACGATGCAACTGGCGGAACAACATGCGCTGACCGAGGCCGAATACCTGACGTTTGAGGAGACCGCAGCGCTGCGCCACGAATATGTGGGCAGCGAGGCTTACGCCATGTCGGAGGGGAGCCAGAGGCATAACCGTATCTCGCTCAATACGGCTTCCCTGTTGCTCGCGCGCCTGGCTGGCAAGCCCTGCCAGGTTTTCATGAGTGACATGAAACTCCGTGTCGCCCGCGACTGCGCCTACTATTACCCGGATGTGGTGGCCACCTGCTCGGAACAGGCCAAGGTTGCCAACGAGGCCCAGGTGGTGAGCGACCCGGTGTTGGTGATCGAAGTCCTGTCCCCCAGCACCGAAGCTACCGATCGTCGTGAGAAATTGCATGCATATCGGCATCTGCCCTCGTTGCGGGAATACGTGCTCATCAGCCAGGACCGACAGCAAGTCGAGATCTACCGCCATCAGGGCGACCTTGGATGGCTATACATCACCTACGAGCCCGGCGACACGGTGGAATTCGCCGCTGTCGGCGTGACCTTGCAGATTTCCGATCTGTACGCCGGCACCGACATCATCGACACCTAAACGAAAACCGCCGTCCCGAGGGGCGCTGCGACGAGCCGATGGCTCGCCAGGCTCGGACAAACGGCATCCTCGAGCAACCGCGCCCGTTCATTTTTTGGAGTAGTGAATGAACGCGTTTACCGACTACAAGATTGCCAACCCTGGACTGGCCGATTGGGGCCGCAAGGAAATCCGCATCGCCGAGACCGAGATGCCCGGCCTCATGGCCATCCGCGAGGAATACGCGGCCAGCGGGTCCTTGAAGGGCGCGCGCATCACCGGCAGCCTGCACATGACCATCCAGACCGCGGTGCTGATCGAGACGCTCACGGCCCTGGGCGCCCAGGTGCGCTGGGCTTCCTGCAACATCTTCTCGACACAGGATCATGCCGCCGCCGCCATTGCCGCCGAAAACATCCCGGTCTACGCGGTCAAGGGCGAGACTCTGGTCGAATACTGGGACTACACCCACAAGATCTTCGAGTGGCCGGCGGCGGCGAGTGGAGAAAAAGTCTATAGCAACATGATCCTCGACGACGGGGGGGATGCCACCTTGCTGTTGCATCTGGGCGCGCGTGCCGAGCAAAATATCTCCGTGCTGGACCACCCGGATTGCGAGGAAGCCACCGTGATGTTCGCGTCGATCAAGGCCAAGCTCGCGACTGACCCCACCTGGTATTCCACTCGCTTGGCCCAGATCAAGGGCGTGACGGAAGAAACCACCACCGGCGTCCACCGCCTCTACCAGATGCATGAGCGCGGCGAACTCAAATTCCCCGCCATCAACGTCAATGACTCGGTCACCAAGTCCAAGTTCGACAACCTCTATGGCTGTCGCGAGTCCCTGGTGGATGGCATCAAGCGCGCCACCGATGTCATGGTGGCCGGCAAGGTCGCGCTGGTATGCGGTTACGGCGACGTGGGCAAAGGCTCCTGCCAGGCACTGCGCGCGCTGTCCGCACAAGTCTGGGTGACCGAAGTCGACCCGATCTGCGCCCTGCAAGCGGCGATGGAGGGCTACCGCGTCGTCACCATGGACTACGCCGCCGACAAGGCCGACATCTTCGTCACCGCCACCGGCAACTACCACGTCATCACCCATGACCACATGGTGAAGATGAA